>JAGRGH010000030.1 GCA_020445605.1 Chromatiales bacterium | reverse complement strand
CGCGCCCGCAGGGAGGGCCCCTACGGTTCGAGGGCGGTGTTGCGCCGCTTGCCAATGGAATGACCATTGCCTTCACGACGCGCCTTGCCCTCGAACCGTAGTAACCCTCAGAAATGACAGATCATTGCGGGACGGGACACTAGGGCCTGTTCACACTGCGCGTGACGCAGCGACGGTGGCCGTTGTTGTGGCCAACAAGGCGCTGTGAGCGCAGTGTACTTGACGTACATCAGCGAACCGCAACGCGGTTGGATACGGGAACGGCCCCGTCCCGCGGGGTTGCGCCAAGCGCAGTGTGAACAGGCCCTAGCCAAGAGCCGAAATCCCCCGCGCTTACTCTGGCGGGTTGAGCCTGACCCGATTCAGCGCGTTCCCAGCAGCTCGGCGCGATAACGCGCACGCAACCGGGGTTTCGCCCCGATCGCGTCAAGGTAGGCATCAACCAGATGCCCCACGCCAAGCGCCTCGATACGCCTGCGATCATCACGGTGTCGCAACGGGATGGCGAGGTTGCGGATGCGCTCACGCGTAGACAGCGGCCGGCGCCGCACACGCACATCGGCGATGTCGATCAGTCCGAACCGGTGCCCCGGTCCGCGCACGATGTTGCCGAGATGCACCGACCGAAACTGCACGCCGCGCGCATGCAGGTCCGCGATGAAGCGCCCGGTCTGCGCAAGCACTTCGGTCGCGGATCTGCTCCCGGCGAGCAGATCACGCACGGTGTCGCCGGGCAGATCGCGATAGATCACGCCGTCGCGCTCGCGCGCGCGGCAGCGAAACACCGACTCCACCTGCACGCTCGGAATGCCCAGCCGTTCCAGCGCGATCGCGCTGCGCGCAAAGCGCAGTGCGTACGGGTTCCAGGCCGCGGATGAAAAGCGCCGCTTGCGGCGAAACAGCTTCAGCCAGCGCCCGTCCGCCAGCCGGATGACCTTCGGTCCGAAACGGTCCTCGCTGATGACCGGACCGGAGCCGACCAGCGCATCGAATTGGGCTGCGCTCAGCAGCGCACCGTCAAAGCCCGCCATGTACCCGATCCAGCCCGCCTGCGGCCGGGCGCAACAGGGACACTGTGCTAGTATCCGCGCCCGAAAATCCCGCCGTCGACAGGTTCACCGCCAGGGTGCCGACGGTATTGAATACCGCCGCCCCCGAAGCCATGCACCGCCGTTTGATCGACCTGTCGTCATGACCGACATCGTGCCCGATTTCCGCCGCGCGCGGGTACTCGTTGCCGGCGACGTGATGCTCGACCGCTACTGGTCCGGCGACACCTCGCGGATTTCGCCGGAGGCGCCGGTGCCGGTCGTGCTCGTGCAGGGCGAACAGAGCCGTCCCGGCGGCGCGGGCAATGTCGCCGCGAACCTGGCGGCCGTCGGTGCGCACTGCCGCCTGGTCGGCCTGACCGGCCAGGACGAGGACGCGAAAACGCTCACGGCCCTGTTGGAGGCACAGGGCGTACGGACTGACTTCGTCGCCTGCGCCGACCGTCCAACGGCACGCAAGCTGCGCGTGGTCAGTCGCCATCAGCAACTGCTGCGCATGGACTTCGAGGCCGGTGCGAGCAACGTCGGGGTCGAAGAACTGACTGACCGATTCACGCACGCCGTCGCCGATCACGATGTCGTCGTACTCAGCGACTACGCGAAGGGTGCGCTCGCCGACATCCGCCGCCTCATCGAGGCCGCCCGCACGCTGAACCGTCCGGTGCTGGTCGACCCCAAAGGCACGGATTTCGCGCGTTACTGCGGCGCGAGTTTCATCACACCAAACCTCATGGAATTTCACGCCGTCGTTGGCAAGACCCACGATGAAACCGAGCTGACCGAGCGCGCGCAGCGGCTTGTCGCGGAACTCGGTCTCGACGGCCTGCTGATCACGCGCGGCGAACGTGGGATGACCCTCGTCGAAGCCGGAGAACCGCCGCTGACCCTGCCGACCGAGGCGCGCGACGTGTTCGACGTCACGGGCGCCGGCGACACCGTGATCGCCATCATGGCGGCGGCCATGGCGGCCGGCGCACCGCTGCACGATGCCGTGCGGCTGGCGAACCGGGCGGCGGGACTGGTGGTCGGCAAGCTCGGCACCGCGACGGTTTCGGCCGACGAGCTGGCGACGGCCGGCGCGATGCTCGGACCGGAGAAGATCGTAGACGAAGCGACGCTGCTCGCGCACGTCGCCCAGGCCAGGAAACGCGGCGAGCGGATCGTCTTCACCAACGGCTGTTTCGACATCCTGCATGCCGGTCACGTCCAGACGCTGCAACAGGCGGCCCGGTTCGGCGACCGGCTGGTGGTCGCGACGAACGTCGACCAGACCGTTCGCGACCTCAAGGGTGAAGGGCGCCCCGTCAACCCGCTGGAGCAGCGCATGACCGTGCTCGCCGCGATCGGCTGCGTGGACTGGGTCGTCGCATTCACCGAACCGACGCCCGAGCGGCTGATCTGCGCCCTGCTGCCCGACGTGCTGGTGAAAGGCGGCGACAACGACCTGGCCAACTTCATCGGCGCGGACTGTGTGCGCGCCGCCGGCGGCGAACTGCGGGTCGTCGGCTACCTCGACGGCTGTTCCACCACGAAGACGATCGAGCGGATCGTCCGGCGCCCCTCCTGAGCGACGCGTGATGGCGAACCGAATCGACGTCGATGTGCTGATTTTCGGCGCCGGCATTGCCGGTCTCTGGACGCTGGACCGCGTCGTCGCGGCCGGCTACTCGGCGCTGCTGCTGGAAGCCGACGCCATCGGGGCGGGTCAGACGCGCTGCGCGCAGGGCATCATCCACGGCGGCGTGAAGTACCGCGCCGGCCGCAGCAAGGGCGTTGCCGGTCTCGAGGCGATGCCGCGACGATGGCTGGACCATGTCGAGGGACTGCTGGAGCCGAAGCTGACCGGCGTGAAGATCCTGTCGGATGCCCACTACCTGTGGGCGCGGGGGTTTTTCGCATCCCGTGTCGTGGCCAAGATTGCGCGCCGCGCGATGAGCGGCGAGGTCGTCCCGGTCAAAGGCGAGCAGCGCCCGGAGCTGTTTCGCATGGACGGCTTCAAGGGCAGCGTCTACCGCGTTGCGGAGCCGGTCATCGACGTGCACTCGCTGCTGGAAAGTCTGGCGACCCCGCACCTGGATCGCATGCTGCGCGTCAGCTGGCCGTACGGCGTGAGCATTACGCCCGGCCGACGACCCCGCGCGGATATCCGCCTTCCCGGTGGCGAGCATCTGACCCTGTTTGCCCAGCGCCTGCTGTATACCGGCGGCAGCGGCAACCTGGACCTGCTGAAATTCTCGCGGCGCAATACGCACGGCGTCACGCGATCGGCGTTGCGCATCCCCATGCAGCGTCGGCCGCTGCACATGATCATGCTGCGCGGAGACCTGCCTCCCGCCACCTACGCGCATGCCATCGGCGGTGGCACCACGCCACGCATCACCATCACCTCGCATGTCGACGCCGAAGGGCGCGACATCTGGTATCTCGGCGGCGCGCTGGCCGAGGAAGGCGTCAACCTCACGCCCGAGGCGCACATCAAGGACACCTGGACCAAGATCGAGGCCCTGCTGCCGTGGGTCGATCTGTCCGGAGTCGAATGGGCCAGCTTTCATGTCGATCGCGCCGAGCCGCGCACGACCAGCAACAAGCGTCCGGACGATCTGTATGCCGAGGACACCGGCGGCGGTGTGATCGTCGCCTGGCCGACGAAAATGGCGCTCGCGCCACTGCTCGCCGAGCGCGTGATCGAACTCCTGAAGACCGCCGGGATCGAGCCGCAGGGCCACACGGCGAACGTGCGCGACCTGGGCCTCGATCCCGCCGCTGTGGGCCCGGCGATCACCGCCAATGTCTGGGACCTGCCGAGGCAATGGCGCTGAGAGCGCTTGGCCACACCGGCATCGAAATCAGCCCGATCGTACTCGGCAGCGTCAAATTCGGCCGCAACACCGGCGTCAAGTATCCCCGCCCCTTCGATCTGCCAACCGATGCGGAAATCCGCGATCTTCTCGCCCTTGCGCGCGAACTCGGCATCAACGCAATCGACACCGCCCCGGCTTACGGCGTCGCTGAACAGCGGCTCGGCGCACTGCTGGAGACACCCGCGGACTGGGTGTTGATCTCGAAGGTCGGCGAGGCATTCGACGGGAAGAACTCATGCTTCGATTTTTCCGCCAACGCCACGCGGGACAGCGTCGAACGCAGCCTGCGTCGGCTGGGCCGCGAGACGATCGACATCGTGCTTGTGCACAGCAACGGCGACGATCTCGCCATCGCAAGGGACGAGCCGGTGCTGGAAACGCTCGCGACTCTGAAACGCGAGGGGGCGATTCGTGCGATCGGCATGTCGACCAAGACCGTCGCCGGCGCACTGTGGTGCGCCGAGCACTGTGATGTCGTAATGCTCACCCTGAATCCGGGCCACACCGTGGAGCTTCCGGCCATCGACGCGTGCAACGCCAACGGATGTGGCGTGCTGGTGAAAAAGGGTTTCGCCAGCGGCCATCTGGCGGACCGCCCGGACGGGGCGAAACAGGCCATTGAGTTCGTGCTCGGAACCCCGGGCGTTCACGCGCTGGTCGTCGGCACGATCAACCCGGCACATCTGCGCGCGAACGTAGCAGCGGCGAATTCCCTCGTTCCCACTGACTTGAAAATGTAATGCCCGCGGGCTATACCGACCCGCCATCCAGCGAGCCTTTGGCATGAGCAGAGAAGTAGACGTAGCCATCATCGGCGCCGGTACCGCCGGACTTTCCGCACTGTCGCAGGTGCGTCGCGCCACCAGTTCGTTCGTGCTGATCAACGGCGGGCCGCTCGGCACGACCTGTGCGCGGGTGGGCTGCATGCCATCGAAGGCCGCGATCCAGGTCGCGCACGACTTCCACCGCCGCGACCTGTTCGAGCGCCATGGCATCGATGGCGCCGATTCGCTGTCGCTGGACCAGACCGAAGCCATGGAGCATGTGCGCGATCTGCGCGACAACTTCGTCGATCGGGTGCTTTCCAACAGCACGGACCACCTCGGCGCCGAACATCTGATCGACGGCTACGCCGAGCTGATTTCGCCCAACGAACTGCGCGTGAACAATCAGACCATTCGCGCACGAGCCATCATCATCGCTGCGGGCACGCAGCCGATCGTGCCGCCGGAATGGGCGGCATTCAGCGATCGAATCCTGACGACCGACACCTTCTTCGAACAGGAAACCCTGCCCCCGCGCATCGCGGTCTTCGGGCTGGGCATCGTTGGGCTGGAACTCGGGCAGACACTGGCGCGGATGGGCGTCGAGGTCACCGGCCTGGAGCTGGGCGAGCGCATCGCGGGAATTACCGATCCCGCCGCGAACACCGCCGCGATCGAGGCAATCGGTCGCGACTTCCCGATCTGGGTCAACGCCCGCGGCACGATTGCACCGCACGGCGATGCCCTGCGCGTGCACGCCGGCGAGCGCGAGGTCGAAGTCGATGCCGTACTCGCCGCACTGGGACGGCGTGCCGATTTGAATCGCCTGCGGATCGACCGCCTCGGTCTGCCGCTGGACCACACCGGCCTGCCGGCCTACGATCCGCACACCATGCAGATCGGCGATCTGCCGGTGTTCATTGCCGGTGACATCGTCGGTCACCGACCGATCCTGCACGAAGCCGGCGACGAGGGCCGGATTGCCGGCTACAACGCGACGCAGGCAAAACCGGTGGCATTCCGGCGCCGCACGCCACTGGCGATCGTGTTTTCGGACCCGAACATCGCCATGGTCGGAACACCGTTCAACGAACTCGATCCCGCCACCACGGTGATCGGCGAAATGCCCATGGCGCCGGTCGGCCGAGCCTTGATCATGGGCGCCAATCGCGGCCTGATCCGGGTGTATGCGGACAAGCGCGACGGCCGCGTTCTCGGCGCGACACTGGTCGCACCGCAGGGCGAAAACCTCGCGCATCTGCTGGCCTGGTCGATTCAGCGAAATTCGACCGTCGTCGATCTGCTGCGGATGCCCTATTACCACCCGGTGATCGAGGAGGCCCTACAGGCCGCGCTTCGCAATGCGCTCGGGCAACTCGAGTGCGAGATTCCCACCATGCCGGAGTTCGAAACTCTGGCCTGACGCCATGGCTGGTTCGAACTTCGGTTTCCGCCACAGCCGGCGTCGGAGGCTCGCTGTGCGCAGGCGTTTCGACTGATGTCCGCGCTCGGCCGGTTTCTGTCCGCTGGCCTGACCGACGATGCGCTGCACATGCGCACACCCGACGGTGCGGTCGAAACCATCGGCCGCGGAAGCACAACCCTGGAGTGGGTGTTTCACGACGCCCGCACCCCTGCGCGGATTCTGCGCAACCCCGGACTGAATCTGGGCGAGACCTACATGGAAGGTCAATGGGACGTTTCCGGAGGCTCGCTGCTCGAACTGTTGCGCGTACTGTTCGTCGCCGTGCCCGACCGACGCTCGTTCTGGGTCCGCGCGTTTGCGCGCACCGAAAGCGTTTTGCAGAGCCTCAACCGGATCGCGCGCAGCTACCGGAACGTCGCGCACCACTACGATCTGGACGAATCGCTGTTCCGCCTGTTCCTGGATACGGACATGCACTACTCCTGTGCCTACTTCCCCAGGCCCGGGATGGACCTCGACGCTGCGCAGCAGGCGAAGTGCACCCATATCGCACGCAAGCTGTGCCTGAGCGCCGGCCAGAGGGTGCTCGACATCGGTTCGGGCTGGGGCGGGATGGCCATGCATCTGGCGCGCGAACACGCGGTCGAGGTCACCGGCATCACCCTGTCAAAGGAACAGTTGAGAGTCTCCCGCGAACGCGTGACGGCTGCCGGCCTCGGCGACCGTGTACGTTTCGAGCTATGCGACTACCGCGAGCATCGAGGTCGTTATGATCGAGTCGTCTCGATCGGCATGTTCGAGCACGTCGGGCTTGCGCATTTTCAGCGCTTTTTCCAGGCCGCGGCGAATCTCGTCAGCGACGATGGTGCGATGTTGCTGCACACGATCGGCAGTTCCGGACCGCCGTCGCCAACCAATGCATGGATCGCACGGCATATCTTCCCCGGCGGCTATATCCCGGCGTTGTCGGAAACCAGCCGCGCGATCGAACGGGCGGGATGGGTGCAGACCGATATCGAAACCCTGCGGCTTCACTATGCCGACACGCTCAAGGCCTGGCATGAGCGTTTTCAGCGCCAGCGTGCGCGATTCGTCGAACGCCTCGGCGAACGCTTCTGTCGCATGTGGGAGTTCTATCTACAGGCCAGCGAGGCGTCTTTCCGCTGGCGCGATCTGGTGGTGTTTCAGCTGCAACTCGCGAAACGCCACGGCGCGATACCGATCACCCGGGAGTATATGTACCGTCCCTGACCGTACCCGCCGGTATCTCGATCACTTTTCGTCAAGATCCAGCGAAGCGGAGTTGATGCAGTAACGCAGCCCGGTGGGGCCGGGACCATCGGGAAACACGTGGCCCAGATGCGCCCCGCAGCGGTGGCAGGTGACTTCGGTGCGCCGCATGCCGAAGCTGCGGTCTTCGTGTTCATCCACGCCATTCGCGGTTGCCGGTGCCGTAAAGCTCGGCCAGCCGGAGCCGGAATCGAATTTCGTGCTCGAGTCGAACAGTTCCGCCCCGCAACACACGCAGCGGTACATGCCGATCGTCTTGCTGTCCCAGTATTTACCGGTGAACGCACGTTCGGTGCCCTTCTCGCGCGTAATGCGATACTGCTCGGGGCTCAGTCGCGCACGCCAGTCAGCGTCCCGCGGATCATGATCGTCGGACATATTCACTCCCGGCCTGAAGACAGCGCGCCCCGGACTGGCAGGCTGTTGAAATTCTCATTTCAACAGCCTGATATCGCGAGACAGGGACGTCTCGCCCGAAAATCGAACACACAAGTGTTTGACTTTCGTGAGCCACCGAAAACCGCGCTTTTCGGTTGCGACGTTAAAAAGGCCATGGACGGGCCTTTTTAACAACCTGCCAGCCCTGGCGCGTGGGTTTCACCATTCACCCGGCGCAGCGCAGGGACGATCGTCAATGCACCGCGATGCGACGCGGTTGAACCTCTGCGCGCTTCGGCACAGTCAGTGTCAGCACACCGTTGCTGCTCGCGGCCTCGATCGCGTCGGCATCGACGGAATCCGGCAGCGTGAAGCGGCGTTCGAATGCGCCCCGGTTGCGCTCGATCCGAGTGTAGCCGGCCTTTTCGTCGGTTTCCGAGTTTTCGCCGACACGCTCGCCGCGAATCGTCAGCACGCCCTTGTCGACGCTGACCTCGATGTCTTTCGGCTCCACGCCCGGCAGATCGGCGCGCAGCACGAAGCGGTTGACTTCTTCGCGAATGTCGACCGCAAAACTCGTGGTCGGCGATTCGCTGGTGGCCGTGGAACGCCCGTTGAGTTCACGCTCGAGGCGGGCGAACAGATCGAACGGACGATAGGTTGCGATATTCATGCTGGACCTCCAGAACGGTTCAGAATTCAGGGTTCACAGGACAGGGCAATTCCCTGTCGATGCCGCGGAATCTGGGGATCGGGTGCCGGGTTTCAAGGGCGGGCCCCGAATGGTGCGGCTGGCGAACCCCCCGTATAATGCGGGGTTTTCGCACGCCCTGGCGGAGCCTTCCCATGACCTTCACGAGCTTCAACCCCCCCGTTCGCACCCTGATGGGGCCCGGTCCGTCGGACGTCCACCCGCGCGTGCTCGAGGCGATGGCCCGCCCGACCATTGGCCACCTGGACCCGGCGTTCGTCGGCCTGATGGACGACATCAAGGGGCTGCTCCAGTACGCATTCCGCACGCAAAACGCGCTCACCCTGCCCGTCTCCGCGCCCGGGTCGGCTGGCATGGAAACCTGTTTCGTGAATCTCGTGCATCGCGGTGACACCGTGATCGTCTGCCAGAACGGCGTATTCGGCGGACGCATGAAGGAGAACGTCGAGCGCATCGGCGCCAAGGCCGTCATGGTGCAGGACGACTGGGGCAAACCGGTCGACCCGAACAAGGTCGAGGACGCACTGAAGGCGCATCCAGATGCGAGCGTGCTCGCGTTCGTGCACGCGGAAACCTCCACCGGCGCGCAGTCCGACGCGCAGACCCTCGCCAAGCTTGCCGACCGCCACGACTGCCTGACGATCGTCGACGCGGTGACCTCACTCGGCGGCACGCCGCTGGAAGTCGACGCCTGGGGGCTGGACGCGGTGTACTCCGGCAGCCAGAAATGCCTCTCCTGCACGCCGGGGTTGTCGCCGGTCACGTTCAGCGAACGTGCGGCCGAGCGGATTCGCTCGCGCACGGACAAGGCGCAGTCCTGGTTCCTGGACCTGAACCTGGTCATGGGCTACTGGGGCGGCGCAACTAAACGCGCTTATCACCACACCGCGCCGATCAACGCCCTGTACGGACTGCACGAATCACTGGTCATGTTGCACGAGGAAGGCATCGAGGCCTCCTGGGCGCGCCACGCACGGCACCATGAAGCCCTCAAGGCCGGTCTTGCGGCGCTTGGCATCAGCATGCTGGTCGACGAGCCCCACCGTCTCCCGCAGCTCAATGCCGTGCATATTCCGGAGGGTATCGACGACGCCAAGGTGCGTTCACGCCTGCTCAACGAGTTCAATCTGGAAATCGGCGCCGGCCTCGGCGCACTGGCCGGCAAGATCTGGCGCATTGGGCTCATGGGCTATGCCGCCCGCCCGCAGAATGTGCTGTTTGCGCTCGGCGCGCTCGAAACCGTGCTCGGCGAGATGTCGGCACAAATCGAGGCCGGTCGCGCCGTGGCCGCCGCAGAGGCCGCGCTCAAAGCCGCCTGATCAGCGTCGCCCGCTACCGGCCGTGGCCGGGTCCAGCTTTTCCGACCGCGCCTTTACGGCCCTGGTCGGGCTCCTGGCGCAGCATGCCCTGTCGCGCGCCGTGCATGCGGTCACGCGCGTGCGGGCGCGCTTCGTTCGAACCGCCCTCATCGGGGTGTTTCAACGCATTTACAAGGTCGATCTCGCAGACGCCGCCCCGGCCCCTGAAGATGGCTACCCGAGCTTCAACGCGTTCTTTACCCGCGCGCTGGCGCCCGGCCGCCGACCGGTGCAGGGCGATTCACTCACCCTCGTGAGCCCGGCGGATGCCGTGGTCAGCCAGGCCGGCGCGATCCAGGCCGGCCGAATCTTCCAGGCCAAGGGCCACGATTTCGACGTGCTGGAACTGCTCGGTGGCCAGACCGATCTCGCCTCGCCGTTCGCGGGCGGCCGGTTCGCGACGCTGTACCTCTCGCCGCGCGACTATCACCGGGTACATGCACCGCTGGATTTCGAGCTTCGCACCCAGGTTCATGTGCCGGGGCGCCTGTACAGCGTGAATGCGGCCACGACGCGGGCGCGCCCACGCCTGTTTGCCCGTAACGAACGTGTGGTGTGCTACGGCGAAACGCCGGCCGGCCCCATGGCAATCGTGCTCGTCGGCGCCCTGTTCGTGGGTTCCATCGAGACCGTCTGGGCCGGTGAGATCACGCCGCCGGCCGGCCGGCGAGTCGTGCGCCGGGAGTTCCCGCGGGGGGCGGAAGCCGTCCGTATCGCTCGCGGGGAAGAACTCGGTCGCTTCAACATGGGCTCGACCGTGATTGTGCTCACTGGTCCGAACATCGCCTGGAATGAACCGGTCGTAGCGGATGCCACCGTACGCGTCGGCCAGACAATCGGCAGCATCTGCGACTGACCGCGGTCGGAGATCGTTTCGTAATCAGGCCCGCTCGATCGGAAACGCCAAGACGTCGTCGAGCGACTTCGCGCCACTCAGCAGCACCAGCAGTCGATCCAGGCCCAGCGCGACGCCGCTGCAGTCGGGAAACCCGTCGCCGAGCGCCGCAAGCAGGGCCTCGTCGAGGGCGATATCCGGCTGACCGTTCCCGGCGCGGCGCGCGCGATCCGACTCGAACCGGCGCCGCTGCTCGGCTGCGTCGGCCAACTCGTGGAAGCCGTTGGCGAGTTCCAGCCCGTCGACAAAGATCTCGAAGCGCTCGGCAAGCTCGGGCCGCCCGGGCACCAGCCGCGCGAGCGCCGCCTGCGAGGCCGGCCAGTGGGAGACGCAGACGCGCCCGGCCAGTGTCGGTTGAACCCGGTGGCTGAACAGGTAGTCCAGCCAGGTCTCGCGCTCCTGACCAAAGTCCTGTTGCGGCGCGAGTCGGGCCAGCTGGCCGAGCGATGCCGAAAGCGGGTCCACGTCCAGCGCCGTCACGAACGCATCCCGGTATTCGATCCTGCGCATGGGGCCCGCAACGGAGGTCAATCCGACCGCATCGAGCAATGCATCGATCTCCCCGACCAGGTCCTCGACCGAGAATCCCGGCCGGTACCACTCCAGAATGGAAAACTCGGGGTTGTGCCAGCGCCCACGCTCGCCGGCCCGGAACGCATGTGCGATCTGGTAGATCGCACCGCTGCCGGCCGCGAGCAGGCGCTTCATCGCAAACTCGGGCGAGGTGGCCAGACAGAGTGCCGAGAGCCCGGCGCCCGGCGAAGTGCGCACGGGCTCAATGTTGGGATCGGGATTCCCGGCGCGCGAAAGGATCGGGGTGTCGACTTCCAGAACGTCGCGACCGGCAAAGAACTCGCGAATCGCGGCGAGCAAGATTGCACGCCGGCGCAGCGCCGCAACCGAACAGGCCGGTCGCCAGTCGAGGTCGGACATCGCGCGGGGCCTGACCCGCGGCTTGGCCGGATTGGCTTGCCGCGCGCCTCAGCCTTCCTCTTTCGCGCGGGAGATGTACTCGCCCGTCCAGGTGTTGACCTTGACGAACTCGCCTTCCTGCACGAACAGCGGCACACGGACCACGGCACCGGTCTCCAGCGTCGCCGGTTTTCCGCCACCACCGGAGGTGTCCCCGCGCACACCGGGATCGGTTTGGGTGATCTGCAGAATGACCGTCTGCGGTGCCTGAACGTTGAGCGGCGCACCGTTCCACAGGGTCACCAGCAAGGTCTCCTGCCCCTTGAGCCACTGTGCGGCATCGGCCATGGCGGTCTTGTCGGCGCTGAGCTGTTCGAAGCTCGTCGGGTCCATCAGATACCAGAACTCGCCGTC
The DNA here is from genome assembly GCA_020445605.1 of Chromatiales bacterium. Lineage (NCBI taxonomy): Bacteria > Pseudomonadati > Pseudomonadota > Gammaproteobacteria > Chromatiales > Chromatiales bacterium. The sequence continues at coordinate 60,906 of JAGRGH010000030.1, read as the reverse complement.
GGTGTAGACGTACTGCATTTCGGTATCCATGACGTCGGCGGCCTCGACCGTGTCGCCGGACTTGAAGGTCTTCTCGACCGTGCGACCGGTCTTCAGGTTGCGTACCCGAACACGATTGAACGCCTGTCCCTTGCCGGGTTTCACGAACTCGTTTTCGACGATGTTGTACGGATCGCCGTCGAGAATGATCTTGAGGCCGGAACGGAACTCGTTGGTACTATAGGTGGCCATTACTGGGGGCTTTCAGGTCGGGGGAAACGGGCGCGCATGATACCGCGAAGCGACTTCGCGCGGCAGACGCCGGACTGGCAGCATGAGCTGGCCCGTTCGTTCACGAGCCTGGAAGCCCTGCTCGCGTACCTTGGTCTGCCCGCCGACGCGCTGGGGCCGGTCCCGTTTGATGCGGCGGGCTTTCCCCTGCGGGTGCCGCGACCGTTCGCCGAACGGATGCGCCCCGGCGATCCTGATGATCCGCTGCTGCGCCAGATCGCCGCATCGGCCAACGAACTCGTGAAGGCCCCGGGATTCGGTTCGGACCCGGTCGGCGACCACGCGGCGCGCCGCGGATACGGACTCCTGCAGAAATATCACGGTCGCGCGCTGCTGATCGCAACCGGCGCCTGTGCCGTGCATTGCCGGTACTGCTTCCGACGCCATTTTCCCTACGCGGAGGACGCACTACGCGACCGCGATCTGGACGTTCTGCTTGAACAGCTTGCCGACGATGATTCGATCGACGAGGTCATCCTGAGCGGCGGCGATCCACTGAGTCTGCGCGACGAACGGCTCGCCACCGTCGTCCGCCGCATCGAGGCCATCCCGCACCTTCGACGACTTCGCATTCACACGCGAGTCCCGGTCGTGCTCCCGCAGCGCGTCGACGACGCGCTCGTCGGCTGGCTGGGCGCAACCCGATTCACCGTGATCGTCGTTCTGCACATCAACCACGCCAACGAGATCGACGCAGCGGTGATCGACGCCGCGAATCGGCTGGCGCAGGCCGGGGCCATATTGTTGAACCAGTCTGTTCTGTTGACCGGTGTCAACGATTCGCTTGATGCCCTGACCAATCTCAGCCTGCGGCTCGCCGACGCCCGCATCACCCCCTACTATCTGCATGCGCTGGACCGGGTCGCCGGGGCCGCGCACTTCGAAGTTCCGGACGAGCGTGCCGTGCAGTTGCTCAATGACCTCCGCTCACGCCTGCCCGGCTATCTGGTGCCGCGCCTGGTGCGCGAGATCGCGGGCGCACGGTCGAAGCTGCCGCTTGGATGACCGGCGCGAGCGCTCACTGCGGAACACATACGCGGACCATCGAACCGCAGATCAGCGCCCGCAACCTGACCGCCACCCGTGTCCAGCGGAATTGCTATGCTTGCCAACATGCCCGACGCGCAGACCCCTCCACACCGACGAGTCACTCGGTAGCGGCCGTTGAGTCATTCAATGAATGTCGCCGACCTGCAACGACGGCCGGGGAACACGGGTCCTGGCGCCAGCGTCACGGGTCTGGAACTCCCGGCCCGCTTGCCGCCGGGGCCGAGCAGTTTCGACGGCAGTTCACGGCGCCTGACCGAATGGCTCAGCGCCCTGCCACTTGCCAATATCGGCGAGACCGCGCGCAGCCTCTTCGGGGCGCTGAGCGAAATGAACCGGACGCAGATGACGGCGTTGACCCGCATCAAGGCATCCGAACAGGTGCGCCATACGGTGCACTATGTCTCATCGAATCTCGACAAACATCTGATTGGCACCGCGCAACCGATCTCGGACAAGGCCCGCAAGATCGCGTCGCTCCAGCGCGAGCTCCTGAGCGAGATCGGCACGATGTACCGGATCGCCGTCGACGATCTGCTGACGGCACGCGGCGGCGAGGTCGACCGACGGTTGCTGTCAGTGGCGATCCATCGCGCACTTTTTTACCTGGGCCGTCACCTCCTGCAGTCCGCCACGCTGTATCTGACGCCGTCGACGAAGCTCTGGCGCGAAATCAACCTGCTGTATCTGCTGGCGGAAAAGAACCAGGTCGATGCCGTCGCGGTGCGGGACCCCGAATCGGACGAGGCCGCCAATCTGACCGTTTCCGCGGCCTACCGCCGCAATCTGTTGTTCTCGCTGAGCGACCCCTACAGCATGCGCCAGAGCGAAACGCAGACGACCTGGATTCGCTGCGGGCAATGGGCCGGTCAGGCCGAAATGCGCGGCGCGGATGCGGGCAGCGATCATGCGAAACAGACCTTCGTCGTTGACCTCTGGTCCGACCGCCCGCCCCGCCACGCATCGCTGGCCCAGATCGCACCGAGTCGTACGCTTCGCTACCTCGACACCGCGGCCCTCAGCGAGGCCCTGCGCACGGCATTTCGTGAAACCGACCCCAACACGCGCTCGACGGCTACGGTGGAGGCGAACCGCAACATCCTGCGCCGTGCGATCCAGCGCTGGGGCATGGGGCCGCGCCGGCAGCTCACAAGAACGCGCATGGGGTTGTCGCTGACCGTCGCAACCAGCCTTTCAACCATCCATCGACTGGTACGCAAAGAATCTCGCACAGCCGCCCCTCCGCCTCCACCCACGCCGGCGCCTCGTCAGGATTCCGGGTCGCGGCTGTCGACCTTCGGTCCTGCTTCAAGGCCGGTTGGAGACGCGCAGCGCATCGAATCGCTGTTTGAACGGGACAACGCCGAACCATGGCGCGGCGTCAGCTTCGGCGAACTCACGGCCGTACCCATGGACGCGCAACTCGGGCCGATGGCTGCACCCGCGGCGGACCCCGTGTTCGGCGCGCCGCCCGTCCTGAATCAGCCAACGCTGCCCCTGAACACCACGACCGAGGTGCCAGAAACCTACGCCTGCAACAGCCTAAACGAGTCGGCCGGTGGTTACTGTCTGCAATGGCATGTGCGGAACATGCCGAAGGTCAAGATCGGCGAACTGGTGGGCATTCAGTCGCAGAATTCCGACGCCCAGTTCGGTGTCGCCGTCGTGCGTTGGCTGCGGGTTGCCGGACGCAGCGAACTGCGCGTCGGGTTGCAGATGATCGCGCCGCATGCCGTCGCGATCATGACCCAGCCGTCCACGGCGAATGGCGCCTACGATCGCAGCCTGCTGCTACCGGAGATGCGGGTGGCCAACCGCCCAGCGAGCCTGATCACCGAGACGATCCCTTACGAAGTCGGCACCGTGGTGCGGGTCGATCGGGACGGCAAGTTCTCCTACGTACGCCTGACGCGACTGCTGGAAAGCTCCGGAGCCTTCCGGCAGTTTCAATATGTAGAGGTCGACGAGCACGAATCGAGCGGCGACGACCAGACGCCGGACGACGATTTCACCTCGCTGTGGAGTTCGTTGTAGGACAACTCTGAACCGTTCAGAGCTTCGCGGGTCGCCTTCTCAGGCACTTGTTTGAACGGTCCGGGCGCGCGAAAAGCCGCTCCGCGAGCCCTCCGGCCAAGTGCCGCGCGCGCGTCACGCAGCGCTCCGCGGTAACCCCGGGACGCGGCCGGTCGCCCGCCGCCGTCACGAAAAATTACGAAGCAGTTCGCGTTTCCGTCTCGAAAATTCTGCTAGATTGCCCGGTAAGGCACTCGTGCGGGAGGATTTTTCGCCGCTTCCACCCGCCCGCAGCAGCCCAAGAACAACGCATGAGGAGTCCGAGTTGAGCGATACCATCACCGCGCGCGCCCTGATCCTGGACGCGTCGTCCAACCGCGCCGAAGGCTACTGCAGCGCGTTGCGAAACGTGGGCATCGCCGTACACGCGGAAAAGTCCGCCAATCAGGATGCGTTCGAGGAGAGTCTCGACAGTCGCCAGGGCCGTGACCTGCTGCTGGTCCATACCTCCTCGACCAGTTCGGCGACCCTGCCCGGCCTGCTCAAACGGCTGCGTCTGCGCGAGCCGGACGCGGCCATTGTGGTCGTGACCGCATCGACAGACGACGACGAGACCGCGCGCCTGATCGAGTCCGGCGCCGACGACGTGCTGGTCGAGGATCACATCGGGCGCCTCCAGGCCGTGGTGCAGCGCGAGCTTGCCAATCACGCGACGCGGCAAAAACTGCGACGCTTCGAGGTCCAGCTGAACGAAGCCGAGGCCCGTTGCACGCGACTGATCGAGTCGTCGCGCGACGCAATCGCCTATGTGCACGACGGCATGCACGTGCTCGCGAATCCCGTCTACCTCGGGATGTTCGGCTACGAGTCGTTCTCCGACATCGAGGTCGTGCCCGTCATGGACCTGGTTGCGGAAAAGGATCGGCCACGCTTCAAGGACTTCCTGCGCCGCCTCGATCCCAACCGGCGGGACGGGGCGGAACCGCCGGCCATCGACGTACTGGCCAAAAACCTCGCCGGAGACCAGTTTGAAATTTCGATGAGCTTTTCCGCAGCAACGGTCGATCGCGAGCCCTGCACCCAGATCGTGATTCGCGACAAGTCCGACAGCGAGGAGCTGCAGCGTCGCATCGAGGAGATTTCCAATCAGGATCTCGCCACCGGCCTGCGCAATCGCCATTACTATCTGCGCGCGCTCGACCGGGCGATCGGCGAGTTCGATCACACCAGCGAGGAGCTGGCCGTGATGTATCTGCAGGTCGATGGCTTCAAGGACCTGCGCAACGAACTGGGCATTGACGGCACCGACGCGCTGCTGCGCGAACTCGGCGTCACCCTCACCAAGCACTTGCAGCTCGGCGATGAACTCGCCCGTTTCAGCGACCCGTCACTGGCGCTGATCGTTCGTCGCAAGGCGCTTTATGAAGTCGAAAACCTTGCCGAGGACCTGCGGAACACTGTTCAGGAACAGATGTTCGAGACCGCCGGCCAGGTCGCATCCCTGACCTGCTCAATCGGGCTCGCCACCGCCTCCGGCGATCGCGGCGAATCCGCGCTTGATCTGATCTCGCAGGCCCAGCGCGCGTGCGACGACATCGCGTCAAAGGGCAACCAGGTCAAGAAGTTTGACCCGATCGAGACCGCCGAAGACCTCAAGAACGCCGGCGACCGATCGGTCATAGAGACCATCCGCTTTGCGCTCGCGCACGATCGCATGCAGCTGGTGTTTCAGCCGATGGTCAGCCTGCAAGGCGACGCGAAGGAAAATTTCGCAGTGTCAGCCCGATTGCTCGACAGCGATGGCAAGGAAGTCAACAAGGCAAACTACATCGACGCTGCTGCACGCTCCGGTCTCATGGGCGAGATGGACCGCTGGCTCATCACCAAGGCACTCGCCGCGCTGGCACAATTGCGTCGCGACGGTCGCCGTGTGGTGTTTTTCCTGCCGCTGTCGGTCGCGAGCATCAGCCAGGAATCAAGCCTGCTGTGGATCGTCGAAGCGCTGCGTGACGCCCGCGTGAAAGGTTCGTGGATCGTGTTTCAGATCGAGGACAGCATCATCCGCAAACACCTGCAACCGGCACGAAAGCTCATCACCGGACTTGCCAAACTTCGCTGCCACATCGCCCTGGACGGATTCGGCATCGAGCCGAATGCGGGCAAGATTCTCAAACACCTGCCGATCGATTTTGCGTGTATCGACACCTCGTTCACGCACAACCTGGCCGGCAGCGAAGATCGGCAGCTCGCACTCAGCGAGATCAACAAACTCGCGCAGACCTACAAGGTTCGAACGATTGCGCGTGCAGTTGAAGACGCGAACAGCCTGGCGGTGCTCTGGACCGTCGGCGTGGACTACATCCAGAGCTACTTCCTGCAGGAGCCTTCGGAGTCGCTGAACTACGATTTCGGGACCGGCTGAGACCAGCCAACGGCGTGTGCCCCGCACCTGTTCGGGCACGGGGCTTGCCAGCCCTCATCGATTCAGCGCGACACCGTTTTCCGCGCGGCTGATCCAGCCACCTCGATCGGCGCTTCTTCCCTGGCTGTCGACGTCTGCAATTCGTTTGCGACGCCGTGCGGCACATGTCCGGTCGCCACGTGCTGCGCGGCCGATTCGCAGTGGCCCGTCTGATCATCAAAGAAGATGTCGGCGCCGAAGGCCTTGAGGAACGCACCCTTTTCCTTTCCGCCGAGGAACAGCGCCTCGTCGATGCGGATGTCCCAGTCGCGCAGAGTGCGAACCACGCGTTCGTGAGCCGGCGCTGAACGCGCGGTGACCAGCGCGGTGCGAATCAGGCGCCGCGAATCGGCCACACCCGACTGGATCGCCTGCAGGGCCGCCAGAAATGGCTTGAACGGGCCACCGCCCAGAGGCTCGCGCGCAGCGGCGACTTCCGACGCCGTAAAGGCATCCAGCCCGGCCGACTTGTAGATCCGCTCGGCTTCGTCTGAAAACAGCACCGCATCCCCGTCAAACGCAATGCGCAGTTCCTGTTCATCGCGGGCAAACCGCAACGCGCCTGGAAGCAGCGTGGCCGCAGCAACGCCGGCACCCAGCGCGTCACGCACATCTTCGGCATTTGCCGACAGAAACAGCTGCGCGCCGAAAGCGGCGGCATAGCGATACGGGCTGCGGCCGCCCGTGAATGCGGCCCTTGTGATGTCCAGCCCGTGATGAACGATGGAGTTGAAAATGCGCAGCCCCGTGTCAGCGCTGTTGCGCGACAGCAGGATCATTTCAACCCGTGGACCATCCGGAAGTTGCTGATTGATCTTCAGCAGCTTGCGCACCAGACCAAACGCGACACCCGGTTCGAGCGGGGTGTCTTCATGTTCCATCTGGTAATGGTGATATTGCTCCACGCCTTCCTGTTCGAAGACGCGGTGCGAGGAATCCAGGTCAAACAGCGCGCGCGACGAAATCGCGACAACCAGACGGGACCCGAGTGGCTCCTTATTCAAGCGTCCGCGGTTCGCTGTGGATACGCAATGATCACCATGGCATGAACGCGTTGAACATGGACATCGGCCGGCCGATCTTGCCAACGCTGTGATTCATGCGCGCCATGTCGACCTGCATGAACTGGGTTGCGTTGGTCATGCGTGCGATCGACTGGTTCAGGTTGCCCATGTTGTCGGTGATGGTCTGCATTTTCGTCAGCATCGGTTGCAGGGCGCCGACGTCATCGGAAATGTCGGTCATGCTGGTCGCCACAACCCGCATCGTCCCGGTCATCGAGCGGACGTTGTCCGAAACATCGCGCATGTGAGTCGAGAGCGTGGTCATGTTGCTGCCGACGCTGTCGGCCAGACGACTCACATCACGGCTCAGGTGGTAGACCAGATAGAACCCGTAGATTGCCAGCACCACAAATGCGAGCAGCGCCGGATAGACGACGATCTCCCAGCGGCGCGCACTGGACTCGAAGGTCCGTGCCAGGCGCTCGATGGATTCCCCGCGCGCGATCTCGCGTTCCACCTGGGCAGAGTCGGTCGACGTATCTGGCTTGTTGGACATGGGTACCTCGGTGGTCCGGCAGGCGGGCGCGGGGCGGGGCTCGCAGCCGAAAGCGGCGTGGCCCGTCCATCATTATCTCACTTTTCGGAGTAGGCCGGCGAGTGAGGCAGATCAATCAGCCCGTGATCGTAGAGCAGCCGTTCGAGCACATTGGCCTCGGGCGCGCCGCTCTCGCGCATGAAGCCGACGAGCCGGGACGCCTCCGCGAACCGACCCAGGGCCACCAAACGGCGACCGGCCTCGAGAAACAGCGGTGGCGCCTCGTCGACACGGCCGATGTAGACGTAGAGATTGCCGAGTTCTCCGTAGGCATCGGGGCCAGCCGGGTCTGCTTGCGTCGCCCGGCGGTAGGCCTCCTCGGCGGCCGCGTACTCACCGGACCAGAACGCCCGCCGGGCCACAACCACGAGCCGGTCGACCGACGGGCCGGCACCATCGGAGACGCGCTGTGGGTCGGGCGCGGGCGCGACCGATCGCGCTGGCGCGGGCGCAACCGCTTCGGATTCGCCCCAAGGGGTGGACAGCGTAGCGGACGGCCGTCCGAAATCTCCGCCCACGCGACGATCGCCAGGCATCCCAGGCGTTGGCGGCATCGTTTCGGCTGGGTCGACCGGCGGCGCCCAAGTCGATGCATCGGTGGCGGCCGACCGGCCATATCCGTGCGCGCCCGGCGCGTCGGCACGCCCGGCCCGGGTCGGCGCCGGACCCACGGACGGCCGATACTCGAACGGAGACACTCCGGTCGGGTCCGCCCAAAACGCCGGTGATCCGTCCTCGGCCGGCGGCCCGACCACACCGCCAAAGCCCGCAGGCGGAGGCCGGTCACCGGCCGACGGCAACGCGGATCGGTCGCCATGGTCTGCGGGAGGCGAAGCATCGCCGGGTGGTGGTGGCCAGCCGGTTGCCGATTCCCAGGGCGATCCGGAAGCTGTCAGACCGCCGGACGCGGGATCGCCGAAGCCTGGTGGGGAAACAGCGCTTTCGGGCGACAACCCCGGCGCGGCAGGCACACTCGATTGCATTTCGGTCGCCGTTGACGGATCACCATGACCGACAGCAGCGGTCGGAGCCGTTTCCGGCCGAAGCTCATCGCGCCATTTCAGCGTTGGTGGTTCCGATTCGACCGGCGTAGTGCGCGGATTCACGACATTCGACTGCGACAGGGCCGGCGTGGGAGGCAAGCTTTCGGCAGCCGCCGGGCCCGATCCCGCCTGTGCCGGAACCGCCGTATGCGGGATCGACGCCTCCTGTCCCGCGGCACCAAAAATCGCGTCCCGCCATATCCAGGCTGCAAGCAGGAACGCCACGACAATCGCGATCACGCCGTGACTGGCGAGCCAGCGCAGACCTCGCTTGAGCCATTCAGGCATTGCCGAGCATCCCGCGCAGGTGTCGCCGGCTGCTACCGGCGCGCATCAGCCCAGCACCCCCGGGTACAGGGCGGCCGCCAGCGCCATCAGCTCGCGCGCCGACTTTCCGCGCGGCTCCAGCTCGAACACCGCCAGACCTTCACTGAAGGACCGGCGAAACGCAGTGCGCTGCGCGAGCCGTGGCTTGATGAAGCGGATTCCGGGCAGAGCAACCAGCGCCGCCGCCGCTTCGTCGGACTCCCGCACCGCCTGGTGGGTGTCGGCCCGATTGATGAACCCGAGCATCTGCGGCGGTTTGGCCTGGTCCGCGTACTGGGCGACGATGCGCAGAAAGCGCTGGGTCGACCAGATATCCGCCTGACTCGGCGGGACCGGCACGATGACACGGTCGGCCAGACCCAAGGCCGCGTGCATGGACTTGATATCCGATGCGCCGATATCGATCAGCACCGGAACGGTGGCCTTCTTCAGACTGCGGCCGAGGGCGTCCGGGCCCAGCACCTCGATCGCCGGCTCGAAGCCTTCCTCGCGACGCACCTCGACGACATCGGTGAGCGTGGCCTGCGGATCCAGATCCAGCAGGATCGGCGACTCGCCCGCGAGCGCCAGATACACGGCCAGATTGAAAGTGACCGTGCTCTTGCCCGAGCCGCCTTTCAGGCTGGCAATGACGTCGATCATCGAGTTTCCTCTGCGGCACCGGCCGCCAGCGGGATTATAACGACGCTTGGCTCAGTCACCGGCCTGACGCCCCGAGACATACTCGATCACTTCCAGATCGAACCCACTGAGCGCATGCAGCTGTTTGGGCGCGCTGAGCAGGCGCATCTGCCGCACGCCCAGGTCCAGCAGAATCTGCGCGCCAACACCGTAGGTGCGCAGATCGCCGACCGGGTCGCCGCTGGGCTCATGTTCGCCAGCCCTGCCCTCCTGGCACTCGCGAATGCGTTGCACCACTGCGCGCGGCGTATCGTTGGAACGCAGCAGCACGATGGCCCCCGATCCCGCCTCGGCGATGCGCTGCATCGCGTCGTCGAGCGGCCAGCCGCATTCCGGGCCACGCGCGCCGAACACATCGCAGAGCGCGTCCTGCATGTGTACGCGGACCAAAGCCGGACGTTCCGGCCCGACCTCGCCATGCACCAGCGCCAGATGGACCACTTCGCTGACCAGATCCTGATAGGCAATGACCTCGAAGCGCCCGTGCCGGGTGTCGATCGAACAGCCATTCAGACGTTCGACCGTCTTTTCGTTCTGTATCCGGTAGTGAATGAGATCGGCGATCGTGCCGATCTTCAGCTTGTGCTCGGCCGCGAAGTGTTCGAGGTCCGCACGACGCGCCATCGTGCCGTCCTCGTTGAGGATTTCCACGATCACGGCCGCCGGTTCCATGCCGGCGAGTCGCGCCAGGTCGCAACCGGCCTCGGTATGGCCCGCGCGAACCAGCACCCCGCCGGGCTGGGCCATCAGCGGAAAGATGTGCCCGGGTTGCACGAGATCGCCGGGCTGCGCGTCCTTGCCAACCGCCGCGCGCACCGTGGTCGCGCGATCCGCCGCTGATATGCCCGTGGTCACGCCGTGCGCGGCCTCGATGCTGACCGTGAAGTTCGTCGCTTCGTGCGGGTCATTGCCCAGCACCATCAGGGGCAGGCGCAGACGCTGGCAGCGCTCACGGGTCAGTGTCAGGCAGATCAGGCCGCGACCGTACTTGGCCATGAAATTGATGTCGGCCGGCTTCACGCATTCGGCCGCCATGAGCAGATCGCCCTCGTTCTCGCGATCCTCGTCGTCCATGACGACGATCATGCGGCCGTCGCGCAGTTCCTCCAACAGTTCTTCGGTCGTGTTCAGTTTCATGAATCAGTGTTCCAGAAAACCGCCGCGCTGCAGGGCAGCCATCGTGTCCGAGCCATTGTCCGCATCGGCCGCGCGATCACCGAGCATCAGGCGCTCCAGATAGCGTGCCAGCAGGTCGACCTCCAGATTGACCGCGTCACCGGTGCGCCGACGACCGATCGTCGTCATGGTCGCGGTGTGCGGCACGATGTTCACGGAGAACCGTGCGCCATCTACCGTGTTGACCGTGAGACTCACGCCGTCGATGGTGACCGAACCCTTTTCCGCGATGTATCGTGCCAGCGCGGCCGGCGCCTCGATTTCGAATCGTTCTGAACGCGCATCGCGCCGGCGGCCGAGCACCCGCGCGACGCCATCCACATGTCCGCTCACAAGATGTCCGCCCAGCCGGGTCGACAGCGTCAGCGCGCGTTCGAGATTCACCGGCGAGGCAACGCCCAGTTCCCCGAGCGTCGTGCGTTGGAGGGTTTCGTTCGACACATCGGCCGCAAAGCTGTCGGCGCCCAGTTCGACCACGGTCAGACAGACGCCACTCACGCAGATCGAATCGCCGAGCGCGACGGTGCCGAGATCAAGCCCCCCGGCGGCGATCACGAGTCGCGCGTCACCTGCGCGGCGTTCGACGCCACGCACCTGCCCCATCGCTTCAACGATTCCGGTAAACATACAAACTGCGTTCCAATCGATGTCAGTGTCGGCCGCGCCGACGCTCGACCTTGTAGGCAACGATGCGCCGCGCAATGGATGCGTCCGCCACTGTCGCAATGGCGTCTTCGTCTGTGAGCAATCCCGCCACGTCCGCGACAGTCGTTTGTGCCGCTGCCTGCGGTGCCAGCGCACCCTGAATGGCCAGCACGCCGCCGGCCTGGACCCGGACCATCGCGCTCGCGGGCATGCTGAGCAGGTCGTCCTCGCAGCCCAGTGCCGGCAACCCGACGTCTTTGAGCCGTGCAAGCAGCCGGGCGCAACGCGCATGGGCGGCCGGGTCGTGGCAGAGCACCGCCGGGCCATTGCGCGCGGCGACTTCCTCCGCGTGGCGGCAAGCGAAAGTCCGGGCGATCACGGGGCCCTGGAAGCAGCAGACCAGCTCACTCACGAGCGCGGACTGTATACGGGCATCAGGGTGATGCGCCAGTCATCACCCACGGAGCGCGAGTCAATCGTGCGCAGTTCAACGCGATCCGACATCTTTGCGACCTCGAGATCAACAAGCCCCCGCGCACCGCTGCCAAGCAGCGCTGGCGCCACATAGAGCACGATCTCGTCGGCGAGCCGATCGGCGAGCAGCGCACCGGCCAGGGTCGCACCGGCCTCGACGTGCAGTTCGTTGATCCCGCGCCGTCCCAGGCGATCGAGCAGGTCGGCCAGATCGACCCGTCCGCCGCGTTCCGCGCAGACCTCCAGCGGCGCATCGACGCCGGATTGGCGCAGGGCCTCCGCACCCGTCGCCCTCGTGGCAATCAACACCGACCCGGGCAAGCCAAGCGTGCGGGCCGCGGCCGGCGTGCGCCCGGTGCTATCGGCAATCACCCGCAACGGCTGGCGAATGACTCCGTTCACCGCACATTCCGAGGCGCGCACATCCAGTGACGGGTCATCGGCCAGCACGGTGTTCACGCCCGTCAGAATCGCCGAGGCACGCCCGCGCAGACGCTGCACGTCCGCGCGGGCGGCCGGCCCGGTGATCCAGCGGCTTTCGCCCGCGGCGAGCGCGGTACGTCCATCGAGTGTCATGGCGAGTTTCATGCGCACATACGGCCGCCCACTGCGCATACGTTTCATGAAGCCCGGATTGAGCGCCCCGGCCTCGTTGGCCAGGAGTCCGACTTCCACCTCGACGCCCGCATCACGCAATTGCTCTAAGCCGCGCCCGGAAACCGCCGGGTTCGGATCGACGGTTGCGGCGACCACTCGCGCGACACCCGCGGCCAGAAGCGCCTCCGCACACGGCGGCGTACGTCCGTGGTGACTGCACGGCTCCAGCGTCACGACCGCGGTCGCGCCGCGTGCCCGTGAACCGGCGGCCGCCAGTGCCAGAACCTCCGCATGCGGGCCACCGGCGCGTTCGTGCCAACCCTCGCCGACGATCTCGCCATCGCGAAGAATGACGCAACCCACGCGCGGGTTGGGATCGGTCGAATACAGCCCGCGACTGGCGAGTCGAATCGCGCGCGCCATGGCCGCGCGCTCACCGGAACTCACGACTCGGAGCCCTCGTCATCGAGCAGGCTGATCTGGCGCCGCCGCTGCTCCGGCGTCGGCTCGGCCGTGAGACGGTCGATTTCCTCACGGAAGGCCTGCACGTCCTGAAAGCTGCGATAGACCGATGCGAAGCGCACGTAGGCGACCTGATCGAGCGCCCGCAACTCGTCCATGACCCATTCGCCGAGCAGATACGAGGGCACATCACGCTCGGAATACGCGAGCAGACGATGCCGGATTCGTGCCAGCGCCGCATCGATCTCGGGACTCGAAACCGGGCGCTTTTCCAGCGCCAGCATCACGCCATGCCCGAGCTTGCTCTCGTTGAACAGTTCGATTCGACCGTCGCGCTTGACGATCCGCGGCAGATTCAGCTCGGCGGTCTCGAAGGTCGTGAAGCGTTCGTTGCAGGAGCCACACTCGCGCCGGCGTCGAACCTGATTCGATTCAACGGCCAGACGCGAATCCACGACCCGCGTGTCGGCATGACCGCAATACGGGCAATGCACGGCTCAGCCGTACACCGGGTACCGGCGACAGATGTCCAGCACCTGTTCACGTACGCGTGCGTTGACCGACTCGTCATCGAGATCATCGAGCACGTCGCAGATCCAGCCTGCAAGCGCGCGGGATTCGTCCAGGCCGAATCCGCGCGTGGTGATGGCCGGCGAGCCGATGCGCAGACCGCTCGTGACGAATGGCGACTGTGGATCATTGGGGACCGCGTTCTTGTTGACCGTGATGTGCGCTCGGCCAAGGGCGGCATCGGCAGCCTTGCCGGTCATGCCGCGCGAGATCAGGCTGACGAGGAACAGGTGATTGTCGGTGCCGCCGGAGACGATTTCGTAGCCGCGTTCGATCATGACATTCGCCATCGCGCGCGCATTGGCGACGACCTGCCTCTGGTAGTCGGCAAACCCGGGCTCCATCGCCTCCTTGAACGCCACCGCCTTCGCGGCGATCACGTGCATCAGCGGACCGCCCTGGGTACCCGGAAACACCAGCGAATTGAGCTTCTTTTCGATTTCGGCGTTGGCCTTTGCAAGGATCAGACCGCCACGCGGGCCGCGCAGGGTCTTGTGCGTGGTGCTGGTCGTGATGTCCGCGATTGCAACCGGACTCGGATAGACACCGGTCGCCACCAGGCCCGCGACATGTGCCATGTCCACGACCAGATATGCGCCGACGGCATCGGCAATGTCACGAAACCGCTGCCAGTCGACCACACGTGAGTAGGCCGAAAAACCGGCCACGATCATCTTCGGCCGGTGTTCCTGCGCCAAGCGTTCCACCGCCGCATAGTCGATCTCGCCAGTATCGGCCGAAAGCCCGTACTGTACGGCGTTGAACAGCTTTCCGGAGAAATTGACCTTCGCGCCGTGGGTCAGATGGCCGCCGTCGGCCAGGCTCATGCCGAGAATCGTGTCACCCGGCGACAGCAGCGCAAGATAGGCAGCGGCATTCGCCTGCGAACCGGAATGCGGCTGCACGTTGGCGTAGTCCGCGCCAAACAGCTTTTTCGCGCGATCGATCGCCAGCTGCTCGGCGACATCCACGTTCTCGCAGCCGCCGTAATAGCGCTTCGCGGGATAACCCTCGGCATATTTGTTGGTCAGCACGCTGCCCTGTGCCTCGAGCACGCGCGGGCTCGCGTAGTTCTCCGAGGCGATCAGTTCGAGGTGCTCTTCCTGACGGCGGCGCTCGGCGGCCAATGCCGCGGCGAGCTCGTCATCAAAACCGGCGATCTGCATATCTTTCGGAAACATCGGGCCTGGAACCTCGAATCAGTCGGGAGGACAAGCCAGTAATGGTATCGCACCGCGCCAGCGCGCGGCCTGTAAGCCCTGGCCTACGAAAGAATGCAGGGGGCTCCGATAGGCCACCCCCTGGCACCCGCCTACCCTCTCTGCCGACCACGGGCCGGCCGTACCGCCCGCCGCAATCGTCTACAGACTCATTTCGCAAGGGGGGTTCATGAAACGCAACACCTTTTCCGCCATCACCGCGGGGCTTTTGATCACGCTCGCCGCCGCCACGACCAGCGCGACCGGCGCCACGACCGCCGCCGCCCCAGCCGCGCAGGCACGCCAGCACCTGAGTGACTTCGAGGCCACGGGTTCACGCGAGTCGCTCGCACGCCTGCATTGCATGCATCTGGCCGGCTCGGGCACGGCCAGCGTGCTGCTGTCATCGGCCTACGCGGATTCCTCGCAGCCGGTCGAACACCGGCGCGGCTACGAGGTACTGCGCGCGGGGGCACACAACCACTCGCCCGCCGAGGCAATTGCTCCAGCCAAGGTACTCGCACGCGCCTATGAGGTCGGCGGACTGGGCCTGCGTGTGGACCCGCGGGCGGCGATCTACTACCACGACCTCGCCGCGCACGCCCGCATGGCTTCGCACCTGCAATCGGTCGTCATGGAGAGCCGGACCAACGCCGGCGCGTTCGAATCGGCCCTGGCGCTCTGCCAGGGCTGAACGCCCGCCCGGGCCACGGGCGTTCACGGACAGAACGCCCGAACCAGCGAACGCGGGCCGAACCGGCGGCTTATGATGGCCGCATGTCAGCGAACCCATTCGGGCCCGCAATTCTCGCGCTGGTTGCCTGCCTCATCGTCGGGCAGCCGGGTGTCGCGACGGCGGCCATGTATCGCTGGGTGGACGCCGCCGGACAGGTGCATTTCACGGACCACCCGCCGAATGATTCGGCCCGACCGATCCGGGTGAATCCCAATATCGTTACGATGCCGATCGCGCCCCGGCCCGCGCCGCCTGCCGAACGCCCGCTCCCCGAAGCGCTGAGCGCCCCGGGGCCCGCATCCATCCCCGACCCCGGGCTCGATCAACGTTTTTGCTGGCTTCGCTATGGCTTGCCCTGCGAACGGCTGTTCACATGGAAACGGCTCGCTTCCGCGGATTGTACGCAGCGGCGCGAGCGCTACTGCGACGCGCCGTTGCGCATCCTGCGTGAGCGACCCGCGGCGCTGTTGATCCGCGACCATCGCCAGCCATTTCCGCGCACTGGCGCGCTGACGCCCGCGGATGCCGATTGTCTGGCCCGCTCGGGCTTTTACTGTGCGGAACTCGCCGACGAGGCCGGCTGCCGGGCCGATTACGGGTTGCCCTGTGCCGCACTCGCGGCCTGGGCGACCGAGGCCGGTGCGCGTTGCGCACCAACCGCCTGCCCGATCGAGCGAATCGCCGCATCGCGACCGAAGTCCTTCGAGGAGCGCAATTTCGAACGCACGCGCCGCGATCCGATCGTGTTCGACCAGTTGCGCATTCGTGACACAGACCCGGAGACGCTCTATCACCCGCAGATCGCCGCCGTGCTTCAGGGTTACCCGGGCGAATGAACCGCCGCAGCGCCGAGAGTCTGCTCTGGTACGACCTCGAGACCACGGGCGATGATCCGCGGGTCGCGCGCATCGTGCAGATCGCCGCGCAGCGCACGGACCTGGAACTCAACCCGGTCGAAGCACCGCTT
This sequence comes from Chromatiales bacterium, assembly GCA_020445605.1. Taxonomy (NCBI): domain Bacteria; kingdom Pseudomonadati; phylum Pseudomonadota; class Gammaproteobacteria; order Chromatiales; species Chromatiales bacterium. The sequence goes on along the minus strand of JAGRGH010000030.1, from coordinate 44,639 downwards.
GTCGTTTGGGTTCGGCCTGACGACGACCTGCTGCCTGCGCCCGAGGCCTGTCTGATCACCGGGCTTACGCCACAGCGGGTCGCCTCCAGAGGTGCCGTCGGCGAGCTGGCTGCCATCCAGACGCTGCTCCGCGCGATGGCACGACCGAACACGTGCAGTCTCGGCTACAACTCCATCCGCTTCGACGATGAAGTCGTGCGCCAGTCGCTGTTTCGCAACCTGCTCGATCCCTACGCGCGCGAGTACGGCGCCGGGCGATCGCGCTGGGACATCATCGACACCGTGCGTGCGTGCCGTGCGCTGCGCCCGTACGGCATCGCCTGGCCGAACCATGACTCCGGGGCGACGAGTTACCGGCTCGAGGACCTCGCGCGTGCGAACGGGCTCGCGCAGGACCAGGCGCACGATGCGCTGTCCGACGTGCAGGCCACGATCGCACTCGCGCGCCTCGTGCGTGAAAAGCAGCCACGGCTATATGACTACGCGTTCGGCCTGCGCGGAAAACGCGCGGTTCAGCAGCTGCTGGATGATCCCGCTCAGGCCATGTGGCTGCACGTCTCGGGCATGTATCCGGATGCAGACTGCCGGTTGAGCGCCGTCGCAAGCCTGGCGCCCCACCCAGAGAACGGCAACGGCGTGCTGGCCTACGATCTGCGGCACGATCCCGCGCCGTTCTTCGGGCTTTCGGTCGCACAGATGCGTGAACGCCTGTTCACGCCCGCCGCCGAACTCCCTGCCGACACGCCGCGCCTGCCGGTCAAGACCATCGCGCTGAACCACTGTCCGTTGCTGGCGCCGGTCGCCACGCTCGATTCGGTGTCGGCCACCCGCTGCGCGCTCGATCTCGACACCTGCGCCCAGCATGCGCAGAAGCTGCGGGCCGCCGCGGATTTCATCGCGAACCTTGTCGAGGCGAACCGCAGGGTCGACCTGCCGGAACCGGTCGATGCCGATTTCTCGATCTATTCCGGCGGATTCCTGCCGGACGCCGACCGCCGCCGGCTGGCCGAGCTGCACGCGAGCCCGCCCGCGACCTGGCGCGAATGGCAGGGCCGCTTCCAGGACCCCCGCCTCGACACGCTGCTGCTGCGCATGCGCGCGCGAAACCAGCCGGACACACTGACGCCCGACGAACATCAGCAATGGAACACGCACTGCCGCAGGCGGCTCGCCGGCGACGACCCAAAGGTCCTGGGGCTGACCGAATATCGCGCCAGAATCGCGGCGCTGGGCGCGGATGCGGATGCGCGGGCCGTAGCAATCCTCGACGAGCTCACCGCCCACGGCAATGCGCTTGCCGCGCGCTACGGGATCGACGGGTGAGCGATACTGCACCCGCTTGCGCGGCGGGTTTGCGGGTCGAGGTCATCAATGCGATCCATCAGATTGACGCCAGCGAATGGGATCGCCTCGCCGGGCCGCAGGCACCATTCCTGCGGCATGCATTCCTGCACGCTCTCGAGGCCACCGGCTGCCTCGGCGAGCGCTACGGCTGGCTGCCCGCGCATCTGCTGGTGCGCGATGGCTCGAATCGGCTGGTCGGCGCGGCGCCCGCCTACCGCAAGTTCAATTCCTATGGCGAGCTCGTGTTCGACTGGACCTGGGCCGACGCCGCGCGTCGGGCCGGGATTGCGTACTATCCGAAGCTGGTTGTCGCCGTCCCGTACACCCCGGCCACCGGCCCCAGACTGCTGGTCGACCCACAGACACCATCCGCCGCGGAGCGACTGATCGCTGCGGCGCCCGCGCTGGCGAGGGCCGAAAACCTGTCTTCCGTGCACTGGCTGTTCACGCACGAACAGGATCACGCGCGGCTCGTCTCGGCCGGACATGCGCCCCGCTACGACTGCCAGTATCACTGGGTCAATCGCGGGTACGAGGACTTCGACGCATTTCTCGCGACACTCAACTCAAAGCGACGCAAGGAAATCCGCCGTGAACGGCGCAAGGTCGGCGACGCAGGGATCCGTCTGGTACGCAAGTCCGGCGGCGAGATCACCGCGGCCGAGTGGGCGACCTGGTACGCCCTGTACCGCTCGACTTTCGAGCGCCGTGGTGGAGCCGCGACCCTGTCACTGGAATTCTTCGAACGCATCGCCGACGAACTGCCCGATCAGTTGCTGCTTGTGCAGTGTCGGGCCGGCGAACGCATCGTTGCGGCAGCGCTCAATTTCATCTGGGGCGACGTCCTGTACGGACGCCACTGGGGCGCATTCGAGAGCTATGACGCCCTGCATTTCGAAGCCTGCTACTACCAGGGCATCGAACACGCCATCGAGTCAGGCCTGCTGCGTTTCGAGCCCGGCGCCCAGGGCGAATACAAGATCCTGCGCGGCTTCGATCCGGTGCTCACCCGCTCGGCGCACTGGATCGCCGACGCCGCACTGGACTCCGCGGTGCGTCGGTCACTGGCACATGAAGAAGCGGCCGTGCGCGACTACTGCGCGGAACTCGCTGCACACTCGGCCTATCGACAGGACGGTTGAAGCGGGCGGGCACCGCCGTCTTTTTGTCGCAAAAAAAAGCCCCGGGCGCCGGCTGGCGCACGGGGCCTTGTCGATTTCAGGGCTTCAGGCCGCCCGGCGGTACTACTTGCCGGCGGCCTTGCGGATCGCGGCAATGGTCGCGCTGTCGAGTTCGCCCGACGCCGTCATGCCCTGGTCGCGCTGGAATGCAGTCACGGCCTGCGCAGTCTTGCGACCCGGCAGTCCGTCCGGGGTGCCGGTGTCGTAGCCGAGCCCGTTGAGCATGCCCTGCAGGTCACGAATCTCATCGCGGCTCGGGCCATAGGCCGGTGCCGAAACCGCCGCGGCCGCCGGCGCGGCACGCCGCGTTCCACCGTAGCGGTAGTAGTTCTGCGGGGTCTTGCTGACGACGAATTCCACGGCCTTCTGGATCACCTGCCGCAGCGCCTTCTCGGTCGGGGTGTTTTCCCAGACGCCGAGCGCACCGACCAGCGCGCCGCCACCGCCGTAGCCGCCCAGGGCACCGCCAACGTTGAAGTCGGTGGACTTGCCCTCGACGCTGGTCGCAGCGAGGATGCGCGAGGTCTTGGCGTCGATGACCCGCAGGTCGATGGCCATGTGCGCGCGCTTGATACCGCCGGCAATCGCACCAAAGATGCCGCCGCCACCGCCGCCTACACCGCCCCCCGCACCGCCAGCGTTGCCTTCAAACTCGGTCACCGCAGCGACGATCAGGAGTTCGGCACCTTCGATCTGGCCGATCGGCGCAGCGGTATCCTGCCGGATGCGGCCGGACGCGCCGAGGTCCTGTTCGGTCAGCACGTGTTCGAGTGCCTGCCGCTCGAGGACGATATAGCGATTGCTGTTGAACAGCGCCGTGGTCAACTGGTCGGCCATGCCGTTTCCGATCGACCCGGTCCACCAGCCCTTGCCGGTCTTGTCCTTGAACTGGGCGACCGCGATGCGGGCCTTCGGGCCGTCATAGGCCTCGGCCTGCGCCTCCTGGATGCCCGGCGAATTCTGCCCGGAGGTCACCGTGGTCTCGGTGCCCGTCGTCACGCAGCCCGCAGTCATGGTCAGCGTGGCGGCCGCCACGGCGCCGAGCGCGCGGGAAAGGGTGGAGAACTTCATGCTCGTTCCTCGTCTGGTGGTGTCGTACGTTACGAGAGCGACCCGCGCGGGCCGGTTCGTGCCTGGAAAGGTAATGAGGTTAGCATAGCCCCATTTGTTCTACCCACCCCGGTAGTGCGCAAAATGCTGGCAATGATCGACCCCGGCGACCCGCTTGCGGCCTTCCCGCCGGTTGACCAGGCGCTGGAGGATCCGTCTGGCCTGCTCGCGATCGGCGGGGACCTGTCCACGGCTCGCCTGCTGCGCGCCTATCGGCGCGGAATTTTCCCGTGGTACAGCGCCGGCGAGCCGATCCTGTGGTGGTCACCGGATCCACGCGCCGTGCTCTACCCGGGCGGTCTGCGTGTAACCCGAAGTCTGCGCCAGAGCCTGCGTAATCGTGGCTATCGCGTGACCGCGGACCGCGCTTTTTCGCCGGTCGTGGACGCCTGCGCGGCGCCACGCGGGGATCAGCGCGGCACCTGGATCACCTCCGAGATGCGCAATGCCTACGCGCGCCTGCACGCGCTCGGACACGCACATTCCATCGAAACCTGGTCGGAAACCGGGGAACTGGTCGGCGGCCTGTACGGCGTCATGCTCGGTCGGGTGTTCTTCGGCGAGTCGATGTTCGCCCGGGCGCGTGATGCCTCGAAGGTTGCCCTGGTGAAGCTGATCGAGCGGCTCACGCCGTTCGGGCTGGCGCTGGTGGACTGCCAGGTCGCGAGCACGCACGTGATGTCACTGGGCGCCGAACTGGTGCCGCGTGCGGACTTCACCGCGAGCCTGGAGGTCTATGCTGACCTTCCCCTGCACGACGGCGCCTGGTCGGATGAGGTCTGGACATGAAACGCCCCAGCACCGACCGCCTGAGCTGTTTCGTCACACCCGTGCATGACTGCCCTTACATCGCAACGCGCCGGGCCGCGACGCTGTTCGTCGATCCATCGACCGAGACCGACGCGCGCCTTTACAGCCGCCTGTCACGGCGCGGTTTCCGCCGCAGCGGCGATCTGATCTACCGACCGCAGTGCCCGGAGTGTCACGCCTGCGTCGCCATTCGCGTGCCCGTGGACGAGTTCGAGCCACGCCGGCGCGACCGCCGCTGCCTGCGCGAGAATGCCGACCTCGGCGTCATCGAGCGACCCGGCGCCCTGAACTCGGAGCACATCGCGCTGTACCGTCGCTATGTTGCCGCGCGCCACGCCGAAAGCCCCATGCAGGACCTCGACGATCGTCGGCTTGCCGGCTTTCTGTATTCCAACTGGATGGCAAGCGACGCAATCGAGTTCCGGCTCGATGGCCAGCTCCTCGCCGTCGCCATTACCGACCGACTCGACGACGGTCTGTCCGCGGTCTACACATTTTTCGATCCCGCGCATTCGGCACGCGGGCTGGGCAACTTTGCGATCCTCACGCAAATCCGCCTCGCACGCCGGGCCGGATTGCCGTTCGTCTACCTCGGATTCTGGGTCGGCGGCGATCCGCAGATGGAATACAAGGCGCGGTTTCGGCCTTTGCAGGCCTGGCTTGGAGACCATTGGCGCCGGCTCGGCCCCGGCATGCCGCTTCCGGAATCCGCCGCCGCCAGCGGCGAGTAATCCGGAAAAGACAGCTCCAAATGTCCGATCAGGTCGGCAGTGAGTTGCACCGGCGCGCGGTTTGCCGATAATAGCGGGCCGCCGGCGCGCTCGCCGGAGCCACGATCGGGCCTATGGCCAAAGAAAGCAGCATTGAGATGGAAGGCACGGTCGTCGAGACCCTCCCGAACACGACGTTTCGGGTGGAACTCGACAACGGCCATGTCGTGACCGCGCACATCTCCGGAAAGATGCGCAAGCACTACATCCGCATTCTGACCGGCGACAAGGTCACGGTACAGCTCACGCCATACGACCTGACCAAGGGTCGCATCGTCTACCGCGCGCGCTAGTCGGACGCACGGCACCTGCTGCCGTGCGCGCCGTGCCCTAATCAGGCCGGTGCCGTCGCCGACTCGTAGTCGAACTCCAGCCGGTCGCCTTCCAGCCGCACCCGCACCTTGCCGCCGCCGGCCAGTTCGCCGAACAGCAGGGACGAGGCCAGCGGCTTCTTGACGTATTCCTGAACCGCCCGGGCCATCGGCCGCGCGCCCATCTTCACGTCAAAGCCCTGCTCGGCGAGCCACACGCGTGCCTCGGGCTCGACGGTGATCGTGACATTGCGCTCGGCGAGCTTGGACTCCAGCTCGAACAGAAACTTGTCGACCACACGCGCGAGATGTTCGCCGCCGAGCGGCGCGAACTGGATGATCGCGTCCAACCGGTTGCGGAACTCCGGCGTGAACGTGCGCTTGATCGCTTCTGTGGAATCGCCACTGTGATCCTGGATCGTGAACCCGATCGACGCACGCGCGGATTCCCAGGCGCCGGCATTGGTCGTCATGATCAGGATCACGTTGCGAAAATCCGCCTTGCGGCCGTTGGTATCGGTCAGCGTGCCGTGGTCCATGACCTGCAACAGCAGGTTGTACACATCCGGATGCGCCTTCTCGATCTCGTCGAGCAGCAGCACGGCATGCGGGTGCTTGTTGATTTCCTCGGTCAGCAGACCGCCCTGGTCAAAACCGACATAACCCGGCGGCGCGCCGATCAGTCGCGAAACCGTGTGCGCCTCCATGTACTCGGACATGTCGAAGCGAATCAGTTCGATGCCGAGAATCCGCGCGAGTTGCTTGGAGACCTCGGTCTTGCCGACGCCGGTCGGCCCGGCGAACAGGAACGAACCGATCGGCCGGTCGTCGTTGCGCAACCCGGAGCGCGCCATGCGCATCGATGCCGTAAGCGCATCGATCGCTGAATCCTGCCCGTACACGACGAGCTTCAGATCGCGATCCAGATGCCGCAGGACCTCGAGGTCTGAGGTCGAAACCGTCTTGGCCGGAATGCGCGCGATCCGCGCGACGATCTCCTCGATGTCCGCAACGCTTACGGTCTTGCGGCGTCTGGAAACGGGCTGCAACTGCACCTGGGCGCCGGCCTCGTCGATGACGTCGATCGCCTTGTCTGGCAGGTGCCGGTCGCTGATGAACCGGTCGGCAAGTTCCGCCGCCGCGCGCAGCGCCTGCAGCGAGTAGCGCACTTGGTGGTGTTCCTCGAAGCGGCTCTTGAGCCCCTTGAGGATCTGCACGGTTTCATCGACGCTGGGTTCCACAACATCGATCTTCTGGAAACGCCGCGCCAGCGCGCGATCCTTCTCGAAAATGCCGCGGTATTCCTGATAGGTCGTCGAACCGATGCAGCGCAGCTCGCCCGAGGCCAGGGCCGGCTTGATCAGGTTCGAGGCATCCATCACGCTGCCCGAGGCCGAACCGGCCCCGATCAGGGTGTGAATCTCGTCGATGAACAGGATCGCGTTCGGTTTGTCCTTGAGTTCCTTGAGCACGGTCTTGATGCGCTTTTCGAAATCGCCACGGTACTTGGTGCCGGCAACCAGCGAGCCCATGTCCAGCGCATAAATCGTGCAGTCGGCCAGCACCGCGGGGACCTGTCCGTCGACGATCAGTCGCGCAAGTCCTTCGGCAATCGCCGTCTTACCAACCCCGGCCTCGCCGACCAGCAGCGGATTGTTCTTGCGCCGCCGACACAGGATGCGTGAGGCCCGCTCGATCTCGGCCGCCCTGCCGATCAGCGGATCGATGCGCCCGGCGGCGGCCTGCGCATTCAGGTCCGTCGCGTAGCTCGCCAGTGCGCTGCGCTGCGGGCGCTCCTCCGGTGCGGGGGATTCCGACGGCACGATGGCTTCGGCGTCGTCGTCGTTGGTGACCTTGGAAATGCCGTGCGAGAGAAAGCTCACGATGTCGAACCGCGTGACGTCGTGCTTGTTGAGCACGAACACGGCATGGGATTCCTGCTCGCCGAAGATCGCGACCAGCACATCGACGCCGCGCACTTCCTTTTTGTCGGCGTTCTGCGCGTGGACGATCGCGCGCTGCAGCACGCGCTGGAAGCCCAACGTCGGCTGGATGTCGCGCGGATCGTTGTCCGGGATCAGCGGCGTGGTTTCGTCGATGAATTTGCCCAGTTCGCGACGCAGGCGCTCGATGTCCGCGCCGCAGGCGCGCAGGGCCTCGGCCGCCGACGGATTGTCGAGCAGCGCGGCGAGCAGATGCTCGACGGTCATGAACTCGTGCGTGCGCTTGCGGGCGTCGTCAAACGCGTGGTGCAGCGCAATTTCCAGTTCCCGGTCCAACATCGCGGTTATCGAGCCTCCATCGTGCACAGCAGCGGGTGCTGATTCTGACGTGCGTGACGCGTGACCTGGCCGACCTTCGTCTCCGCGATATCGCGCGGAAACACGCCGCACACCCCGCGCCCGCGGGTGTGGACATGCAGCATGATCCGCACGGCCTGTTCGCGGTTCATGCCAAAGAAGGTCTCCAGCACCTCGACGACAAACTCCATCGGTGTGTAGTCGTCGTTCAGCAGTATGACCTGATAAAGCGGCGGTTGTTTCAGCTGCGGACGCGCCGGCTTGAGCGCCAGCGCCTGGTCGCCGCCTTCCTCGTGTTCTTCGTGCTCGTGCTCGCCGCTCATCGTCGTCAGAATTTTAGCAAGTATGGGTGGCAACCAAATCACCGAATCCGGCCCGAATCGGGAAACGAGCCCCGCCCGGCCATGCCACGATCGGCGCCCGGCTGACCTGATGCCGCGAGACAGGGACGTCTCGCCCGAAAATCAAACACGCAAGTGTTTATTTTTCGTGAGCAACCGAAAACCGCGCTTTTCGGTTGCGATGTTGAAAAGGCCATGGATGGGCCTTTTTCAACAATCTGTTGGGTTGCCTCCGCTGGGTTCAAGCATGGCACTGCTATCATCCCGGCGGACCCGGCGATGCCCTGACCACCGCGCAGACCCGGCCGGCTCGCCCGCACCGGGGCCGCGATGCCGATTTTCCTCCGCAGCGGAGCTACTGATGTTTTCCATGCTGTTCGACCAGTCCGGGGCCGTTGTCGCGCGCGCGCCCGACACATCCCTGCTGAGTCAACGTGGCAACGGGAACTGGGTGTGGCTGGACCTGGACGGCGCCGATCGCGCGGCCGAGCAGGCGCTGCTGGTTGCGACCCTGGGCTTTGACGCGCTCGGAGTGGCCGATGCGCTGCGCGCGCGACACCCTCCGAAGTTCGAGTCGTTTGAAGATCATTTTCTCTTGCTACTCAAGGAGTTCAGTGATGATCTTTCCGAACTGGATGAGCCTCCGGTCGTGCAGACCGCCATCTTCGTGGCCGCCGATCTCGTCGTGTCACGCCACCCGGCGCCATCGCCCGGCGTGCAGAGCACACTGGCACGCATCGAGGCCGGCGAACGCATCCAGGGGAACGTCGCCATGGCCTACCGGCTGGCACGCGAGTTGCTCGATGACATCGAGCCACGCCTGCTCGCGGTCGAGGAACGGCTCGACCGGATCGAGGCGCAGATCCTGACGGCCGGCGACGACGAACTGCTCGCCGAGACCGTCGCCCTGCACACCGCGCTGCGCCGGGTCAGCCGGATCTTCGGCTACTACCCGCACGTGTTCGGCCAGTTGCTCGGCGCCCTGCCCGGGCATGCCGGCGAGGCTTCGGAACACGAGGTTCGTGACCTGATCGACCATTCCGAGCGCTACGCGAGCCTGTCGCGGCTGTACCTGGAAACGGCCGGCGACCTGATCAACGGCTATATCTCGATCAGCGGTCATCGTCTGAACCAGATCATGCGGGTTCTGACCATCTCCACCGTGGTGTTCCTGCCGCTGGGCCTGCTGACCGGCATCTTTGGCATGAACTTCGCTTACATCCCGGGACTCGAATGGCGCGGTGCCTACTTCATGTTGCTCGGTTCGATGGCCCTGATCACGATCGGTCTGCTGTGGTTTTTCCGGCGGCGCAAATGGCTCTGATGAGCCGCATCCGGCGTGCTGCGGCCGGAGTCCTGCTCGGGCTCCTGTGCTCCGCCGCCACTGCGCTCGCGCAGATCCCGGGGCTGCCGGCGGCCGACAAGGCCGAGCCGGAAAATGGCGTACGGCCCCGCCCCGATGCACTGGCCGCGGGATTCTGGAAGTACATCGACGACGCCGGCGACCAGCTCACCGCACGCCTGAACGAGATTGGTGCGGATCTGGCGCAACTCGCGGACGCGCCGGCCCGACAGGACAGCTTCGAACGCTACCAGCTCAACGCCACTGCCCTGCCACGCCTGAAGGCACAGGAGGGCCCGCAGAACCCGCCGGTTCCCGAGCTCGCGTCGCGCTACAGCATTGCGGACTGGCTGAAATTCCACGACGGACTGCGGCGCGCCGAGCTGGATGCCACCGACAAGCAGACCGACGCCCGGATCCTCAAACGCAGCGTCGATGCGGCGCGCCAGCGTTTCAACAACCGCCTGGCCGAGTACCTGGCCCAGGCGGCGCACGATCCCGGACACATTGATCTCGGCATGGAACTCATCGCCGATCGCGCGGCGTTGGCCACCGCGGTGGAGCGTGCGCGGCTCGCCGAGGCCGCGGCGCGGGCCGCCGCGGCGCACCTGCAATCCCTGCGCGGCTTGAGCGCCAAGGTCGACGACCACCTGCACGCGGATGCCGGGCAGGTCAGCGCGGCCGAGTCGGAACTCATCAACCAGCGCGCGGCGCTGGATGCGGCCCGCTCGCGGCTGCTGCGTGCCGAAGCACAGGCGCTCAGCGAGGCGTCTGATCACCCGGTCGGCGACGCCGACAATCTGCTGGCCCGCCAGCGGGGCACCGAGGCCGGTGCCGCCGAACTGGCCGCCGTGCTCGCCGTGGCCGCCGCCGAGACCCGGCTCGCGCTGTCCCAGTCGCTGGCCGGCGGTGGCGAAAGCGAAGCCGACACGCAGAACCTCAGAAAGGAAAGCGCCACGCGCCTGGCGGAACTCGAACGCGATGCGCACCGCTATCAGCGCGAGGCCAGTTCGCGGCTGGCGAGCCTGAACCCAACCGACGGCGCTGCCCGCAAGACGCTGCAGCGGGTGCTCGACAGCGTGCAGAAGGCGCTGCCGGCGATCGAACAGGCGCGCGACACGCTCGACGAACTCGGACTGCTGGCCGCGGAGCTGGATCATCGCCGCAACGCGGCATCCGGCAGTGCCGGCCGACTCTGGGCGAGCACGCTGGCCGCGCTCGGTACGGTCTGGGCGACGCTGCGCAACTGGAGCGGCGAAACGCTGTTCACCATCTCGGACACCCCGGTGACCGCGCTCGGCCTGCTGCGCGTGGTGCTGATCGTGGCGATCGCCTGGTGGATTTCCAGATTGGTGCGCAATGCGCTGATCCGGCTCGCCGAAAAACGCGAGGCGGTGCGCGCGTCCGGCTTCTACTCGATCAGCCGCCTCGCCCATCACGTCATCCTGATCATCGGCGTGGTCGTGGCGCTGTCGTCGATCGGCCTGGACTTCACGAATCTCGCGATCGTCGCCGGCGCGCTGTCCGTCGGCATCGGTTTCGGTCTCCAGTCGATCGTGAACAATTTCGTGTCGGGGCTGATGCTGCTGTTCGAACGCTCGCTGAAGGTGGGCGACTTCATCGAACTCGCCGACGGCCTCGCCGGCGAGGTCAAGGAAATCAACATCCGCTCGACGCTGATCAACACCAACGACAACATCGACATCATCGTGCCGAACTCCGACCTGATGTCGAACCGCGTGACGAACTGGACCCTCCGCCAGGCGTTTCGACGCCAGCGCATTCCGTTCGGCGTTACCTACGGCACGGATATCGACAAGGTCGAAGCCGCCGGTCTGGCCGCCGCGGCCTCCGTACCGCATACCCTGACCCGTGGCGGACTAACGTCGGGGGTGTGGCTGGTCGGGTTCGGCGATTCGAGCCTGGACTTCGAACTCGTCGTCTGGCTGAAACCCGATGCCGTCAAGCGCCCGGGCACGGTGATGGCCGAATACCGGCGCGCCATTGCCAAGGCGCTGAAGGAGCGTGACATCGAGATTCCGTTCCCGCAGCGCGATCTGCACGTGCGCAGCCTGTTCGGCCGTAGTGGCGACGACGCCGCGGGCTGGTATCGCGAGACACTCGAACGCCGCGCCGCGGCCGACCGGAGCGAGCGCGAAACCCGACCAGAGCCCCCCGAACCGAAGTGATGCGGTCCGCTCCGCGCGTGTGGCCGGCGGCCCTGCTGCTGGCCACCGTGAGTACCGCTTACCCCGCCGAGCCGCAGATCCTGCTTGACGGCGTCAGCGGCGCACGCGCCGACAACGTGCGCGCGCACCTGGGGGTCGCGGGGGAGCCATGCGATTCGGAAGATTCCAGACTCCAGAGCGCACTGCGCCGACTGCCCGCGGAGGTCGACGCCGCCCTGCGGGTATTCGGTCACTACCAGGCTACGGTCACGCCCGCCCTCGAGCGCGGCGGCGACTGCTGGCGGCTGCGGCTCGCGATCGACCCCGGTCCGGTGGTGAGATTGCGCAAGGTCGACGCCGGCTACAGTGGTCCCGGTGCCGAAGACCCGCTGCTGCGGCCGGTCGCCGACTCACTGAGGCTCGACACCGGCGACCGGCTCGACCACCGCCGCTATCAGGAAGCGAAACAGGCCCTGGAGAACGCCGCAGTCGCGCAGGGCTACCGGCTGGGTTCGTTCGCGCGCGCGCGGCTCGCCGTCGATCCGGTTGCCGGCTTCGCCGATGTGGAGATCGAGTACGCGACCGGGCCGCTGTTGCGGTTTGGCGCGATCGAATACGACAGCCTCACCTTCGACCGGGGACTGATCGATGACCTGATCGGCGTGCGCGCAGGCGAGCCGTTCACCTCCGCACGGCTGCTGGAGCTGCGCCGATCGCTCGGCGAAAGCGGCCGGTTCGAGCGAGTCGAGATCGATGCCGACCCGGCCGCGGCAGTCGACAACCGGGTGCCCGTGCGCCTGACGCTCGTCCCGCGCAAGCGCTTCCATTACAGCGTCGGCGCCGAGTATTCGACCGACCTGGGACCGGCGGTCACCGCAGCCTTCGAAAACCGCCGGGTGAACCGTCGCGGACACACGCTGCGTACCGAACTGCGGGCATCGCCGGTCGCCGGACAGTTTGGTGTGGAATACCGGTTTCCGCGCATCGCAACCGCGCGGCCGGAATCGTTCGGGCTGGACGCCGAACTCGCTTACGACGTGGTCGACACCGGCACCACGCAATCCGCACGCCTCGGTGGCGACTGGCGAATCGAACATGAAGACGCCTGGCGGGAGCGCCGTGGAATCGAGCTGCTGCACGAGCGCTTCGACGACGGCGATAAAAATCGTGCCGTCACGCTGCTGACACCGCTCTGGGGCTTCGACCATGAAGCACTGGACGATGCCCGCCGCCCGCGTAAAGGTCGCCGCTGGTCGCTGAATCTGCGCGGCTCGCCGGGACCAAGCACACAGTTCACCCAGATCGAGGCCGGAATCGGCTGGCTCGATACGATCGGGCCGCTGAAACTGCGGCTGCGCACCGGCGGCGGCGCAACCTGGGTCAGCGACTTCGAAAAACTCCCGACCCGCTATCGTTTCTACGCCGGCGGTGACCGCAGCGTTCGCGGCTATGACTACCGTACGCTGGGCCCGAAGTCCAACGACGGTGACGTCATCGGCGGCCGATATTTCGCCACCGCAAGCGCGGAGATCGAACTGCCCGTGCACGCCGACTGGGGCGTTGCCGCGTTCGCCGACACCGGCAACGCCTGGAACGACTGGGGCGGGCTGAATTCCGGCATTGGCGTCGGTGCACGCTGGTACTCGCCGCTGGGACCGGTCGAACTCGACCTCGCGCACCCGCTGGATGATCCGGACACCGACCTGCGGGTGCATCTGCGCGTCGGCATCGGATTCTGATCGTGCCGCGCGCCGGCCGCTGGCTCACGCGAACCGTGCTTGCGCTGCTGCTGGTCGCGGCGCTGTTGGTGGCTGCCCTGCTCGGCGCGGCGACGACCGAAAGCGGCAGCCGCTGGCTGGTATCGCGCCTGTTCGACCGCGCGCCGATCGACGCGCAATTCCAGGGATTTCGCGGGCGAATCGACCAGCGCTTCGGATTCGATCAGCTGCGACTGCGCATCGACGACACCCGCGTGGAGATTGCGCGAATCGATGTGCACTGGCGGCCGGCCCTGCTGTTCGCTGGAATGCTGGATGTCGTCGAAATCGACGCCGAGGGTGTGAGCGTGGCCTTGCCGGCGTCGGAACCGGCCGGGATCGAGCTGCCGGAGTTTGCCCCGGCCTGGTCGGCGCGCATCGGTCGCGCACGGATCGCCGCCCTGCAATGGCACGACGGCACCGATGTCTATGCAGCCGACCGCATCGACCTGTCGGCGCGCATGGACGCGAAGGCACTGCACCTGTCGAGACTGAAAACGGCCAGTGGCGCACTCACCGTTCAGGGGCACGCGACAGTCGGATTCGTAACAGGATTTCCGCTCGACGCAGAAATCAGCTGGCGGTTCGAACCGGCGAACGGCGAGCCATTCGCGGGTCGCGGGAAACTCGGCGGAACGCTGGCGCGGATCGAACTCGACCAGACCCTCTTGGCACCCGTGACCTTGGGTCTGACCGGCGGCGTCTATCCGCTTGCCGCCCGGACCCGTTTCGACCTGGACGCGCAATGGGCCGACCTCAGCTGGCCGCCGGAGGGCGCGGCGCTCGTCACCAGCGGCGGCGGGCAGCTCAAGCTCGCCGGCACGACCGATCAGTATGTCCTTGAGACCGAGGCTTCGTTCGCGGGAACCGGGATTCCGCCCGGAAACCTGAAGGTTCGCGGTTCCGGCGACCGCTCGCAGCTGACAATCGATGATCTGCACGCGACGCTGCTCGACGGACGCGTGACCGGCAGTGGTCAGGTGCGGTTTTCGGATGTGCCGTTTCTGACCATGGCGCTGGAGTCCGCAGGCCTCGATCCGTCGAACTTCTGGCCCGTGGCGGCCGGACGCGCCGACGCCCGCATCAAGCTGACAGTCGACCCCGCCGCCGCGTCCGTGGTCCGCGCCGAGGTGGAGCAGATCAGCGGGACGCTCGGCGGCTTTCCGCTCAGCGGTCGCGGCACGGTGGCGGTTGGCAACCAGACACAGTTCCGCGATTTCGAGGTGAGTCTCGGCGAGAACCGGCTCAACGCACACGGTTCGCTCGGCGAACGCAATGCGCTCGAGTTCACGCTGGATGCCCCGGCGCTGCAGCGGCTGGGCGCAGATTTCGGCGGCTCGCTCAAGGCGGCGATCAAGCTCGCCGGGACGAGCGCCGCGCCCGCCATCTCTGCGACGGGAACGGCCAGGAATCTCCGCTGGACCGGCTGGCGGATCGGCACGGCCGCACTCGACGCTGCGCTGGACCTCGCGCCGAACGCCCGGTCGCGGATCGGGCTCAAGGCGACGGAAATCACCAGCGCCGCCATCGGTCTCGATGGGGTCGATCTGACCGCCGACGGCACTCGCGAGTCCCACACGCTGACCCTCGCAGCGCGTGCCGACGCGCTTGAAGTTTCGCTGTCGGCCGCGGGCGCGCTGACCGACGAGCGCTGGAACGGGCGTCTGGAAACCCTGCGATTGAACGAGCCGGGCACCGGCACTTGGGAATTGGCCGAACCGGCAAAGGTCTTTCTCGGGACCGGGCGCGCGGGCCTGGAGCGCATGTGCATCCGGCGCGGGCAGGCCAGCGTCTGCGCGCAGGCAAAACACGGTCCCGACGGAGCGCAGGCCAGCGCCGAGTTTCGCGCGATTCCGGCCGCGTTCGCAGCGCCCTGGCTGCCGGCCGGAGTCCGGGCGTCCGGCGTTGTGGATGGCGAGTTGCGCTGGTCAGGCGCACCCGCAGCCACCGCGCTGCTGGAACTTCGCAGCGAGTCGATCGGCATCGCGAGCGCGGACCCGGGCGCGGCGATCCCGCCCCTGCAGCTGAGCGCGCTACGGTCGTCCGCGCGCTTTGCCGACGACCGGCTGCACGCAACGCTCACGGCGGCGTTACCCGATGACGGAAAACTGGACGCCGAACTCAGCACTGACGCGACCGATGCGAGCGGTCATCGCCGGCTTTCCGGCCAGGCCAGCGCGCGGATCGATTCCATCGCCATGTTCCAGCCGCTAATCGGCCAGCTCGACGGACTGGGCGGACGCTTGCGGGCCAACCTCGCGGTGTCCGGAACCACGGTCGCACCGCGCGTGACCGGCGAGGCCCGGCTCGAAGACGGCCACGCACGACTGGTCGGCGCCGGCATCGAGCTGGCCGGTGCCGAACTGACCGCCCGCGGCGACGCTGACGCCATTGCCATCGCCGGCCGCGCGCGGTCCGGCACCGGTGTCATCAGGCTCGATGGCAAACTGATGCTGGACGCCGACAGCGGATTCCCGCTGCGCCTTGCGATCGAGGGCAAGGACTTCCGCGCGCTCGACTGGCCAGAGGCACAGGTCGATGTGAGTCCGACGGTGAACCTTGCGCACGACGGCCGCGAACTCAGCCTCACCGGCCGCGTGGACGTGCCGCACGCGGCAATCCGCCTGAAAGAACTGCCGCGCGGCGCGGTCCAGGTGTCCCCGGACGAGGTCATCATCGGCCCCGCGGCGCAGAAGACCCCCGTGGCACCGGATCGGGCGCTGCCGATCCGTGCACAGCTCGTGGTTGCGCTAGGCGAGGATGTCCGCTTCGATGGCCTGGGCCTCGGCGCGCGGCTCGGCGGCCAGGTCGCCCTGACCCAGAATCCGGGTCAGTCGCCGCGCGGCAACGGTCGACTGGTGGTGCTCGACGGGCGCTACAAGGCCTACGGGCAGGACCTGCGTCTGGCGCGCGGCGAGTTCGTGTTCGCCGGCCCGCTGGACGATCCCGGCCTGGACCTGCGCGCAGAGCGCACGTCCGGCGACGTCACCGCCGCGGTCGAGCTCGGCGGCACGGTCTCGCAGCCCAAGGCGGTGCTCAGCTCAACACCCGCGATGCCCGACGAGCAGGTGCTGGCGTATCTCGTCACCGGAAAACCGCTGGCCGCGGCCGGCACCACGGATGCCGACGCGCTGGCCAGCGCGGCGTTGTCGCTCGGCGCGGACCGTGCCCAGCCGCTGTTGCAGCGCATCGGCGCCGCGCTGGGGGTGGACGAATTCCGCATCGACGCAGACGCTGGACTCGCGGAGGCCGGCCTGGAAATTGGAAAATACCTGCAACCGGAGTTCTACGTCGGCTATGCGGCAACGCTCGCCGACCCGAGCGGTGCCCTGCTGGTGAAGTACCGACTGACCGACCGACTCAGACTCAAGGCCCGCGCCGGCAAGGCGCAGGCCGTTGGCATCGAATTCGAACTGGAGCGCAATTGAATACTCTTCGTGTCGCGGGGCTTGCCTTGCTGTGGCTGATCTGGGGCGTGACAAACGCCGCGGAACCGCCCGCCAACGGACAGCCGGTTCCGGCCGAGGGCGATCGCAGCCTGGATCGCATCGAACTCAGGCTCTCGCGCCTGCGCGACGACGACGCGATTCCGGCGCAGATCTTCGACGACCTGCTGTCGCTGCGCCGCAATTTCGCGGACTGTTCGACCCGTCTTGATCCGAAGCTCGTCGAGGCGCAGACGCGTCGCGAGGCACTTGGCGATGTAATCGCCGGTGAGGACAAGGCGACCACGGACCTGCGCCGCGCGCTCGACAGCGAGATCCCGACCCTGCAGAAACAGCAGGCCGCCTGTCGCGCCGTGAACCTGCGTGCCGACGACCTGTACGCGCGTGCGGTGGCGTATCGGGAGGCCCGCGTGCGGGCCGTGCTGCTCGAACGCGGCGAACCGATCACGCGCATCTTCGCCTCGGACTGGGGCAGTGCCCGACAGTGGCGCGACGCCGCCGCGAGCCTGTTGTCCGATTCCTCGAGCTTCATGCGGCTCGACAAACTCGAACGGGCGGTTTTCATCTCGATCGTCGGGCTTGCGTTCGCGTTCGGATTCGGACTGCGGCGGACGCTGAGCGCCGCGATGCCGGCGCGCGCCGACCCGCCGGACCTGCTCACCGACGCCCTGCGCGCCATCGGCTGCTCGGCGATTCGCGAACTGCCTTGGATCCTGCTGGCGATCGGCATTCTCGCGTTCTGGTTCGTTGTCGGCGTGCCGGACCAGCCCTGGCCGACCCTGTTCGTGCTCGGGCTGGCGCTGGCCGTCTTCGCCCCCACCCGCGTCATCATTCACGGTCTGCTCGCGCCCCCGCCGCCGGCCGTGCACTTCCTGCCGGTGCCGGACACGGTCGCCGTGCAACTCGCCAGGCGGCTGCACCTGCTGGCCTTCGTTCTGTTGGGCGGCGCGGTGTTCTTCGCCAGCGCAATCGGGTCGAGCCTGCCCTCGGGCGCCCTGCTGCTGGCACGCGCGGCGTTCACGGTGGTTGTGGTGGTCAATCTCGCCTGGGTGCTGTGGCTGGTCGGCGACCTGCCGATCTGGCGCTCGGCGCTGTTGCGTGTGGTGCTGGTGCTGGCACTGTTTGCAGCCCTGGTCGCGGACCTCGCCGGCTATCACAACCTCGGTTTTTACGTGGTCGGCGGCATTTCCATCACGCTGGCCGGCTACGCGACGGTGTGGCTGATATCGCGTCTCGCCGAGGACGGTTTCGACGCCTTCGACGAGGGTCGCTATCGCTGGCAACGCAGCGCGCGCGAGCGTCTTGGTGTAAAGCCCGGCGAGACGACGCCGGGACTGAGCTGGCTGCGGTTTCTGACGCAGATCGTGTTGTGGGGCGGCTATCTGCTGCTGCTGTTGCGCGCCTGGGGATTTTCCGATCTCGCGTTCGAGCGCACCCTGTCCTGGGTCGCCGACGGGTTCACGCTCGGCGACATCACGGTCCACCCGGTTCGCATCCTCGGCGCGCTGCTGCTGTTCGCCGCCCTGCTGACGCTGACCGGCTGGGTCAAGCGCAGGATGGACCAGCGCTGGCTGAAAAAGACCCGACTGGACCGCGGTGCGCGCGAGGCGACGGCCCTGTCCGCCGGTTATCTGGGCGCCGGCGTCGCGGCGCTGATCGCGTTGTCGGTCGCCGGTGTCAGCTTCACGAATGTCGCACTGATCGCCGGCGCCCTGTCGGTCGGTATCGGTTTCGGCCTGCAGAATATCGTCAACAACTTCGTCTCCGGTCTGATCCTGCTGATCGAGCGACCGATCCGCACCGGCGACTGGATTGTCGTCGGCAGCACCGAAGGCTATGTGAAAAAGATCGCGATCCGCTCGACGCAGATCCAGACTTTCGACCGCGCGGACGTCATCGTGCCGAACTCGGAGCTGATCTCCGGGCAGGTCACCAACTGGATGCTGCGCGATTCCATGGGCCGCGTTCGCGCACCGGTCGGCGTCGCCTACGGCAGCGACACGCAACTGGTCAAACAGACTCTGCTCGAGGTCGGGCGCGTGCACCCGGAAGTCATCACCGACGGACGCGTGCCCGAGCCCACGGTCATCTTTGTGCGCTTTGGTGACTCGACGCTGGATTTCGAACTGCGCTGCTTCATACGCAATGTCGATCGCAGGCTTGCGGTATTGAGCGATCTGAATTTCGCGATCGACGCGGCGTTCCGCAAGGCCGGCATCGAGATTGCCTTCCCGCAGCGTGACCTGCACCTGCGCAGCTGGCCGAACATGCAGATGCCCGGCGCCGCGGACGAACTGGTGACGCCGACGGAAAAGTAACGATCAGACAGCGAACACGCCGGACTGCGATCTTCCGACTGCACTGTCATAGCTCCCAATAGCAGCAATCGCCAGACCTTGATGCATATCGACTTCGCCGAGGACTATTCGAGAAAGCGCTGGTGGGCCGCACTCGGGGTTTGTCTGCTTGTGCTCGCCACGTTCTGGTTCACATCGCGGTATCCGGATCTGTGGTCGGAATGGAACCGTACGGAATCCGACACGCTGCTCGACCGCAACGTCGGCGTCATTTCCAAAACAGAAATGATGGCCACCTCTGCCCAGCAACCCGTTGCCGAGCGCGTTCTCAGGACCAGCCTCAACTGGGTTCAGACCAACGCCAAGGGCATGACTTTCGGCGTGCTGTTCGGGGCATGTCTGCTGGTCTTTCTCCACCAGACCGCATGGATCCGACGTCAGGCCCAACGCTCCGCGCTGGGCTCGCTGCTCGGCGGCATCGCCATGGGCACGCCGCTCGGGGTCTGCGCGAACTGCGCGACGCCGATCGGGCTGTCGATGTATCGCTCCGGAATCCGGCTCGAGACCGTGCTCGCCACCATGGTCGCATCGCCGGCGCTGAACCCGATCGGCATCATCATCGTGTTCACGGTGTTCCCGGTGGACATGGCGGCCCTCAAAGTCGGCGCCGCGCTCGTACTGCTGTTGATCGCGATCCCGCTGATCCTGCGCGCCACCGCGGCGAGGCGCTCACCGGCGGTCGCGTGTGACACTACTGTCGCCGTAACGCCGCATTCCCGCGACGAGTCATGGGCCGAGGCCGCCGCCGCAACCTTGCGTCAGGTGCTGCTGCAACTGTGGTTCGTCATCAAGTGGACCGTGCCCTTCATGTTGCTGGTCGCGGTGCTGGGCGCGCTCATGCTCAGTTTCTTTCCGCTCGAGAAATTCATTTTTTTCGGTGGTTCCGGCGGCTGGGCGATCGTCGCCGCCGCATGCCTTGGCGCATTGCTGCCGGCGCCGATGTTCGTGGACATCATCATCGTTCTCGGACTGTTGAGCTTCGGCCTCGACCGCGGTCCGGCTACTGCGCTGCTGATTTCACTCGGACCGGTCAGCATCTATGCATCGCTGGTCCTTTGGCGGCACGTCTCGCGCAAGATCGCCGTCTATATGCTGCTGTCGGGCGCGGTTCTGGGGGTGATCGGCGGCTTCCTGCAGCCCGTTCTCGAAACCGACAGCTCGACTCCGGTCCCGCGGTTCACGGTTGCGATCAAGCACGACCTGTCCGAAGCGCCGCAGCTCGACATTCTCCATTCCATTCAGAACTTCATCCATGCCGGTGCGTCCTGGGGCGATTACGACGGCGACGGCGATGACGACCTGTGGGTATCGGCGGCGCGTGGCGGTCGCCTGTACCGCAACGACGGAAACACCGGATTTCAGGAGATCACCGAGCCGAGCGGCATCACCGCTTACCCGGGTTCGTCCGGCGGGTTGTGGGCCGACTACGATGCCGATGGCGATCAGGACCTGCTCGTTCTGTATTACGGCGTGCTCCGGGATCACCGCTGGTATGCTCAGACCAACATGCTCTGGCGCAACAACGGCGACGGAACGTTCACGGACGCGACCCGGCAGGCGGGGCTCGTGTTGCCGAATCACACCACGGCCGCGGCCTGGGGCGATTACGACAACGACGGCGATCTCGACCTGTATGTCTCGAACTACGGGACGATGATCGCGGAAACGAATGATGACGGTGTCTACAACATCCAGTCGGTCAGGTCGGAACCCAATCAGCTGTTCCGCAACCAAGGCGATGGCAGCTTCGTCGAGGTGGCCGAACTGGCTGGAGTTGCCGGCTTTGAGACCGTGACCCGCGGCAACTACACGGCCATGGTCGAAGGCAGAAGTACCGATACTCCCGAAGCCTGTCACTGTTCGTTCCAGCCGGTATGGCTGGACTACGACAACGACGGCTGGCTGGATCTGTTCGTCGCCAACGATTTCGGCACCAGTCACCTGTACCGCAACCTCGGCAACAGCCGGTTTTCGGATGTCACCGAGGCGGCCGGACTGCTCAAGTACAGCACCGGGATGGGCGTTGCGGTCACCGACGTCAATCACGACGGCTTTCTCGACATCTACGAGACCACGATCGAAGACAACCCGTTGTGGATCAACAACGGTGACGGCAGCTTCAAGCGCACGCGGGTATCGCGGCTGCTGGATGATCGCGAGCGCTACGGCTGGGGGGGCGCCTTCGCCGACCTGAACAACGACGGACTTCAGGACCTCATCATCGCCAATGGTCTGACGGTCACCGGGGACATCAAGAACGAGGACGAGTTCTGGTTCAGCAAACGGAACCTGAATTCCCTGTACCTGAATTTGGGCGACGGACAATATGCGAACGTGGTGCAGAAATCCGGACTTGCCAACAGTCTCGCGAGCCGGGGACTTGCCGTATCCGACTACAATCAGGATGGCTATCCGGATCTGTATGTCACCAACAAGGTCGGCGAGAACGCCCTGTACCTGAACCGCGGCGGTGCGAATCGTTCGATCACCATCAAACTGACCGGAACGAACGTCAATCGGGACGCAATCGGCGCGACGATAACCGTGGTGTCGGGCTCAGCGGCCAGCACACAGCTGATTACGGCGGGCGCGTCCTATGCGTCTCAGCACAGTCTGTGGCGGACCTTTGGCCTCGGCAGCGCCGAAAAGGCCGACCAGATCATCGTGCGCTGGCCCGGGGGCCGGGTGCAGGCGCTTCGCGACGTGCCCGGTCAGCAGCGACTGCTGATCCGCGAACCGCAGGAATGGAATGATTCAGCTACGGCGACGTCGGGCGAAGCCGAGCAATCCAAGCAACCCACCGCCCATTAGCGCCAGGGTGGCAGCGATCGGGGCTGCCGCTTCCGCGCCCTGCCCCATGAACGAAACATCGTCCAGAAACACGTCCTGACTGATTGCCCCGCCGAAGCTCTGGATGGCGTAGACGACTCGCGCGGTGTCCGCCCCCGCGGGCGCCAGCAGGCCGGTCAGCGAGAACATCTCGTAATCCGCGCCGGAGGTGAGCACCGGAGTGAAGTTCGATGTGCGGCTGATCTCGGTATTGCTGCCTGAGTTGCGCCACTCGATGCGAATTTCGATGCCGCCGGCGTCGCCGATCAGCTTGTGCCAGCCCGAATAGTCGTAGAGGTTTCCAGCCGTAATCGCCACGTCCTGCAGAACGCCCGCAAACAGGTTGGGCGCTTCGTCGATGATGAACTCGGCGGACTGACTGCCACTGCGCGGCATCGCCATGGAGTTCGCGACGCTGGAAGCTCCGCCGGCCGAAAACCCCTCCCAGAACCCGACGAATGGGGCCCCGTCAAAGGTGATCGGATCTTCAAATCCGGGGTTGATGATGACGTTGGCGTGGGCAAAACCCGATGCACAGATCGCGCCCGCAAGAACGAGAACCCGTGCAAGACCATGCGCCGATCTGTGCTGAAACATGCCGAAAATCCCGTGGAGTCAAATCGCTAAAACCGCTTCGAGCCCGCGCTGGACGCGGCGCCACTGTTGCCGGCTTCCCCGACGCCTGAATCGGCGGCTGGGCGTGGTCCGGCACCATTCCCGAACAGAAAGCAATTTCTGCGCCAGCATCATAAGCTGCTGATTTATAGATTATTAATTTCCGCAACCGCCTGAGAGCCATCCGCGGTTGTAAAAAATTCCGACACTGGCCTGGCCAACCCGGAGCGCCTGTTAGCCGAGTCGGACCAGGCGACGTAGCCGGGACTGAATCAACGAGTCCCGGTCACTGCGCCACTTCCGCGACGATATCGTCCAGGAGCGACTGCACCAGGTCGGTTGCAGCCTGCGATCCCGGCATGCCCGTGGGCACGCGGTAGGCGATGTGCACGTGGCCCGGATCATCGGTCAGCACATAGACGCCGATCGTGAACGGGCACAGCACGAGATTCGCAGGATTCGCGGCGGCCAGCTTGTGCGAGATCACCGCCGAACAGAATTCGACCGACTCGGCGTGCGAGTAGACATCCTTCATGAAGCCGAGATCACGCGCGGTGCGATTGAGCATGTCGCTGGCATGCAGGGTGTTGGCAATGTTCAGGCCGCGACCCGTCACGGCCAGCTTGACGTCTTCGAGCACGTACTCGAACTCGCTCTCGACCGTCACGACCCGGATCGGATCGCCGGCCAGCGAATCGCCGTTGGCGGCCACCGGGGCCGACACCATGAACAAGGCCAGAACAAGCGCCCACGGCGCAAGATTGAATTTCATGAATCGTTCTCCATCGGAAGGATCGGGTGGCCAAATGCGCCAGCGCCCGGCCGAAACCCTGAGGTTTAGTCAGCCCATGCCCAGACGCTGCATGCGCCGCCAGAGTGTGCTGCGGTCGATGCCCAGGAGCTGCGCGGCAAGCGTCTTCTGGCCCTGCGATTTGCGCAGGGCATCTTCGATGATTTCGCGTTCGCTGCGCGAGTCGTCCCCCATCGCGCTGGTCGCCGCGCGCACGCGCGCCGAGCAGTATTCACGCAGCGCATACGGCAGAGCCTCGCTGTCGATCATGCCATCGCGCGCGCAGATCAGGGCGTGTTCCACGGCGTTCGCCAGTTCGCGTACGTTGCCCGGCCACGGGTAGTTCATGAACGCGCGCATCGCATCGGTCGACACGCCAATGTTGCCCGGGTAACCGCGCTGCGCAAGCCGTTTCATGATCACGCGAATCAGCAGTTGAATGTCGCCCGGGCGTTCACGCAGCGCCGGCACGTGCAGCGGCACGACCGCGATGCGATAAAACAGATCCGCACGGAAATCGCCCTTGTCGACCATTTCGCGCAGGTCGCGGTTCGACGCCGCCACCACGCGCACATCCGCGCGCTGGGTGCGATCAGAACCCACCGGCTCGAATTCCCCGTCCTGAAGGACACGCAGCAGTTTCGGTTGCAGCTCGCGCGGCAATTCGCCGATTTCATCGAGAAACAGCGTGCCGCCGTCGGCCGACTTGAACCGCCCCGGCCGGTCTTTCAGCGCTCCGGTGAACGCACCCTTGACGTGACCGAACAGCTCGGATTCGATCAGGCTCGCCGGGATCGCGCCGCAGTTGACCTCGACGAACGGGCGCTGCGCCCTGCGACTGCGCTCGTGCACCAGCCGCGCCAGCTCGGTCTTGCCGGTGCCGGATTCGCCCTGCATCAACACCGATGCATCGGAACCCGCGACGATGTTCAGCCGCTCGATCAGCCGCAGCATCTCCGGGTCCTCAGTGGCGACCCCGCAGGCCTCTTTGGCGCTCATGGTCGCGAACAGGCGCTTCTCGGCGGTGATGTCGCGCAGCACGATCAGCCGCAGCGGTTCCTCGTCGCCGGGGAGCCCGACCAGCGCGGTACTGATGCGCAGCCAGCGCGGCACGCCCGTGACGCTGATCTCCTGGTCGAACTCGACACTCATCTCGCAGTGGTGGCGCGATTTGTCCGGCTCCTCGACCTCCAGCCCGGCCTTGATCAGCGCCGTGCGAAGGTTGAAGCCGTTCAGGTTGCCCAGCGAATGCGGCCGTCCTTCCGGTGGCAGATCAAACAAACGATGCACCGCGGTGTTGCAGGCCAGCAACGCCCCGGCGCGGTTGGTCACGATCACCCCCTCGACGATCGGGTCCATGAGCGGGCGAAACAGTTCCAGCAGGGTCTTGCGGTCGATCAATTGCCCCTCCAGCGACGGCATCATCGCCGCAGGTGTTGCGCATCATGCAACACACAAACGGCCCAGTAGCACATGTAATCGTTCACGATTTCAATGATTTAGGTTATTGGCCCGAAATCTGCTAGAAAACTAGGCTGCAATAGCCGCGCCAACAGAAAAAACAGCGCGGATTACGATCATTCCCCCCCACCACAATCCTGTCAGGAGGATTCAATGCGCAAGTTTGCGATATTGGCGGCCGCGCTGCTCGGCGTCAGCCAGGCGGCGCTGGCCGACCCGGCCGCAACCGTCGTCAGCGCCCCGTGCGCCGGCTGCCATGGCACCTACGGCGACAGCGCCGGCGATGCCCCGGTCATCGCCGGACAGAGCGAGATGTACCTGGTCAGCACCATGACCGCCTATCGCGACGGAACGCGCTACGCAACGATCATGGACCGTATCGCGAAGGGCTACGACGACGCCCAGATCAAGGCGATGTCCGGCTTCTTCGCCGCCCAGACCTGGCCGAAGATCACCGCCGGCAGTGGCGACGCCGCGCGTGGTCAGCAGTTGCACACCCAGCTTGGGTGTCTGGGCTGCCACGGCCCGACCGGCATTGCCCCGTCACCGTTGACGCCGCGCATCGCCGGGCAATATGCCGGTTTCCTCGCGCAGCAGATGCGTGACTACAAGGATGCGTCCAAGCCGGTCTCCCCCTCGGCTATGACGATGCGCTTCATGCTGGGCAACGTCAGCGACGCCGACATCGACGCGCTCGCCGCGTTCTATTCCGCCCAGTGATCCGCCGGAGAACATAAGCCATGCAAATCAAACGTCGTGATTTCATTCGCCTGGCCGGCATCGCCGCGGCAAGCCCGCTGATCGGCCTTCCTTCCCGCTCCTTTGCCGGCGCCAAACCGCGCGTGGTCGTCGTCGGTGGCGGCTACGGCGGCGCCACGGCCGCCAAGTACGTGAAGATGTACGCGCCGGAAGCGGACGTCACCCTGATCGAACGTGACAAGCATTACGTCAGCTGTCCGTTTTCCAACGAGGTCCTCGGTGGCGAATCCAAGATCGAAGACATCACCTTCGGCTATGAAAAGATGGCCGCGCGCGGTGTCAACGTCGTGCACGATTCGGTCACCTCCGTCGATGCCGCCAAGCACAGCGTGAAACTGGCCGGCGGCAAGACCGTCAGCTACGACATGCTCGTCGTCTCGCCCGGCATCGACTTCAAGTGGGGCGCGATCGAGGGCTATGACGAGGCCGCATCGCACAAGATGCCGCACGCCTGGAAGGCCGGCCCGCAGACGGTGTTGCTGCGCAAGCAACTCGAAGCGATGCCCGACGGTGGTGTCGTGATGATGGCCGCGCCGCCGAATCCGTTCCGCTGCC
This sequence comes from Chromatiales bacterium, assembly GCA_020445605.1. NCBI lineage: Bacteria > Pseudomonadati > Pseudomonadota > Gammaproteobacteria > Chromatiales > Chromatiales bacterium. The sequence goes on along the minus strand of JAGRGH010000030.1, from coordinate 18,393 downwards.
CGCCCGGGCCGTACGAACGTGCCGCGCAGATCGGGCACTTTCTGAAACACCACAAGCCGAAGTCCAAGCTCATCATCATGGACTCCAAGGACAAGTTCTCGAAGCAGGGCCTGTTCATGGAAGGCTACAAGGCGCTGTACGACGGCTACGTCGAATGGCGCTCGGCCGCCAGCGACGGCAAGGTGCTGGGTGTCGATGCCGCCGCCGGCGTGCTGAAGACCGAGTTCGAGGAACACAAGCCGGCCGTGGCGAACATCATTCCGCCGCAGAAGGCCGGTGAACTGGCCTTTACGGCGGGACTGACCAACGAAACCGGCTTCTGTCCGGTCAATCAGGAAACCTTCGAATCCACGATCCACAAGGACATTTTCGTGATCGGCGATTCGTGCATCGCCGGCGCCATGCCGAAGTCCGGCTACTCGGCGAATTCGCAGGGCAAGGTCTGCGCCATGGCCATCGCCACGCGCCTGCATGGCGTTGCGATGCCCGCGCCGTCGTATGTCAACACCTGCTACAGCCTGATCGCTCCGGACTACGGCATTTCGGTCGCCGCCGTCTATGAGCTGAAAGACGGCGCAATCGGTGGCGTGAAGGGTGCCGGCGGCCTGTCGCCAGTTGGCGGCACCGCGGACCGGCACATGGCCGAGGCAATGTACGCACGCAGCTGGTTCCGCAACATCACCACCGACATGTTCGGCTAATATCCCGAGACAGGAAACCGGGGATGCGCCCTATACGCATCCCCGCGTTTCCAAACCGACCGCGCGTGCACGTGTGGTCGGTTTCGGTTTGGCCTGCGGTGCGCCCACTGCTCGGCAAAACCACCGCTCAACACGATTTCCGGTATGGAAGCCTTTCGGGGACTCAGCAGGCCACCGGGGGTGCCAGTTCTGTTGGCCTGTAATTGTGGGTGCAGGGATGCACCGCTTTTCCCGCATTGGCGACTGCACATTGCAAGGTCTCATCGGATGAAACGCGATTCGTCCGGACCATCTGTGTTTTTCAACGCAGGCCCGTGCTAAGTTGATCCACATCAAAACCTCACGCGATCCGATCACCATGAGCAAGCCCACCCGCCGCCCCGCTCGATCCCGCATGCGTCTGTGCACCCTGGCCATGGTCGCCGGCTTCAATCTGGCCGCTGGCGGCGTCCACGCGGCGAGCGTCTTCGTAGTCGTGCCGCAGGCGGACATCACTTCCGTCACCATCGGCGGCAGTGTGGTCCCCGCACGAGAAGTCACGCTTGCCGCACAGATCCCGGGCCGGGTGGCGGCCATCGCCGGCAAGGAAGGCGATCACTTCGACACCGGCGCGGTGCTCGTCTCGCTCGACGAGGCACAGCTTCGCGCGCAACGCAAGCAGGCCGAAGCCGCCTACCGCAATGCCGATGCGGCGGTACGCAACGCACAGGTGCAGTATCAGCGCGAACTCGTCTCGCCGCAGAGCGAACGCGCTACCAGCATGCCCGGCATGGGCATGCCCGGCATGTTCGATCAGATGTTTTCACGGCCCATGGCCGGCATGATGAGTATGGAAAGTTCCGGCGCGCAGCGCGGTGCCGACCTGCATGCGCAGGGCACGCAGATGAGTCAGGCGCAGGCCTCGCTCGAGCAGGCGCGCGCGCAGATCGAACAGATCGACGCCCAGCTGCGCGATGCGCGCAGCGTTGCGCCCTTCGATGGCGTCATCGTCAAGAAGCTCGCGGAAATCGGCGACACCGTCCAGCCCGGCCAACCGCTGCTCGACTATGCGGATGTCGCCACCCTCCAGATTCAGGCCGACATCCCGGCCCGCCTCACGGCCGGCCTCGCGCAGGGCCAGATCATCGACGCGCGCCTCGATCGCGGGCGCGGCGAACTGAAGGTCGTCGTCGATCAGATCTTTCCGGTCGCGGACGCCCAGCAACACACCGTGACGGTGAAGTTCAACCTGCCCGCCGACGTGCGCGCCGCGCCCGGCATGTATGCCGAAGTGCTGGTACCCGATCCACATGCGACCGGTCGCGCGACGTTGCGCATACCGCGTGCCGCGCTGGTGCGCCGCGGCGGACTGGCCGGGGTGCAGGTGCTCGACGACAAGGGCGCGCCGAGCCTGCGACTGCTGCGGGTGAAGGAGACCCGCGACCCCGACTGGGTCGAGGTCTACGCCGGTCTGAAACCGGGCGAACGCATCCAGGTGCCCTGATCAGGGCCGATCGCACACCGCCGGCATCCGCCCTGCCCGCCGTCCGGTCGCGCGCATGCCGGCCCTTGACCGATAACCGGATACTCACGACTCCACGCCACGAGGCCGGCGTCCAATGACACAGAAAAAACATCCGCCCGCCAGCGCAGCACCAGCCGAGCCACCGCGCGACCTCGGCATTGCGGGAACCACCGCCCGCGCGTTCATCCATTCGCCGCTGGCCCCGCTTCTGTACCTGGCGATGCTCGGGCTCGGCATCCTCGGTCTCATGATCACGCCGCGGCAGGAAGACCCGGAGATCTCGGTTCCGGTGGTCGACCTGCTGCTGGACTACCCAGGCGCGTCGGCCGAACAGGTCGCCTCGCTGGCAATCGAACCGCTCGAACGCATGATGAGCGAGATCACTCGCGTCAAGCACGTCTATTCGGCGAGCCGCCGCGGTGGCGGTGTCGTCACCGTCGAGTTCGACGTGGGTGAAGAAATCGGGCCGTCGCTGGTCAAGGTCAACGCGAAGATCGACTCGAACCTCGACAAGCTGCCGCCCGGCGTGCAGCCGCCCCTGGTGGTCGCCAAGGGCATCGATGACGTTCCGGTCGTGACCCTGACGCTGTGGTCCGAAACCGCCGATGACGGCGTGCTGCGTTCGCTCGCGCAGGAACTCTTGCAGATCCTCAAGCAGATTCCGGACACCGGCACCGGCTTTGTCACCGGCGGGCGCGCCGAACAGATCCGCGTGGAGATTCTTCCGGAACGGCTTTCGGGCTATGACATCACGCCGGATCAGGTCGCGGCGGTGATTCGCAGTGCCAACTCCGAGCAGCGCGCCGGAGACCTCGAACGCGATGACGAGGCCATCACCGTCTACAGCGGTGCATTCCTGCGTACGGCCGACGATCTTTCCGGCCTGATCGTCGGCACGCGCGAGGGTGCGCCCGTGTACCTGCGCGATGTCGCCAATGTGTTCGACGGACTGGGCGAACCACGCCAGTTCGTGAGCTTTTCCAGCGGTCCGGCGTGGACCGGCCCGCAGCCGGTGACCGGCGCGCCGGCCGTAACCATCGCGCTCGCCAAGAAACAGGGCGCCAACGGCGTCACTGTGGTGTCCGCGGTGCTCGATCAGGTCGAGGCGCTGCGCGAGCGTTTCATCCCGAACGATGTGCATGTGGAAGTCACGCGCAACTATGGGCAGACCGCGCAGGAAAAGGTCAACGGCCTGATCTTCAAGCTGTTCATCGTCACGATCGCCGTCACGATCCTCGTCTGGTTCGCGCTGGGGCTGCGTCCGGCCATCGTCGTCGGGCTGGTCATTCCGGTCGTCATCCTGATCACGATCTTCGCGGCCTGGGCGCAGGGATACTCGATCAACCGCGTCAGCCTGTTCGCGCTGATCTTCGCGATCGGCATTCTCGTCGATGATGCGATCGTCGTCGTCGAAAACATGTACCGCCGCTGGCTCATGGCCGGCGCGACCGATACCAACACGGCGCTGGATTCCGTCCGCGAAGTCGGCAACCCCACCATCGTGGCAACGTTCACCGTCATCGCGGCGCTGCTGCCCATGGGATTTGTCACGGGCATGATGGGCCCGTACATGCAGCCGATTCCCGCGCTGGCCTCGGTCGCGATGATTGCGTCTGTCATCGCCGCATTCGTGTTCACGCCATGGCTGGCGATGCGCGTGCGACCGAGCATGGAGGCCCTGAACAAGGCCGGCGAAAAGGAACACAAGAGCGAACAGCGCATCGACCGGCTGTTCCGCCGGCTGCTCGTGCCGATGATCGAAAACCGCGCGCTGGGCTGGGCGGTGCTGATCGGCATCATTGCGGCGTTCGTGCTGAGCATCGCGCTGTTTGCCGTCAAGTTCGTGCCGGTCAAGATGCTGCCGTTCGACAACAAGGACGAATTCGCCATCGTCATCGACCTGCCCGAGGGCTCGGCGCTAGTCAGGACCGCGACCCTGGCCGAGGCGCTGGGTCGAAAACTGCATGCGATTCCCGAAGTCCTCGCCTATCAGACCTACGTTGGCACGGCGCGGCCATTCGATTTCAACGGCATGGTTCGGCATTACTACCTGCGCAGCGACCCGTGGCAGGCGGCGATCCAGATCCAGCTGCAGCACAAGAGCACGCGCCAGCGTTCCAGCCACGCCATCGCCTCGCAGGCGCGCGATCTGCTGACGCCGCTTGCGCGCGAACACGGCGCGCGCGTGACGATTGCGGAGATTCCGCCGGGGCCGCCGGTCCTGCAGTCGGTCGTCGCCGAGGTCTATGGCGACGACAACGACGCGAGGCGACAGGTCGCCCGCGACATCACGGCGATGTTCGAACAGGTCGAGGCCGAGGGCATGCTCGGCGATGTCGACAACTACCTGAGCGCGCCGCACAGACTCGCGCATTTCGAGGTCGACACCGAGAAGGCGAACCGCCGCGGCGTGACCGTCGAGACGCTGAATCGCAACCTCGGCTACGCGCTCGGCGGAACGAAGCTCGGCGATGCCAAACGCGGCAACAGCAAGGAGCCCGTGGACATCATCATGGAAGTCCCGCTGGCGGAGCGCGCGGACCTGCTGCGCCTCGTTGATCTGCCGATCCCCGCCGCAGGCGGCAGCGTGCCGCTTGGCGAACTCGGGCGCTTCGTCGAGATCGAGCAGGACCCGCCGTTGCTGCACAAGGACCTGCGCGCGGTCGAATACGTGGTTGCCGACGCCGTCGGCCGGCTGGGCGCGCCGATCTATCCGATGACGCGCCTCGACGAACTGCTGGCCGACTACCAGCCAGCCGAGGGTTCCGGGCTCGAAGCGCATTACACCGGCGCACCGCGCGACGTGCTGGACCTCGGCGTGACCTGGGCCGGCGAGTGGACGGTGACCTATGAGACCTTCCGCGATCTCGGCATCGCATTTGCGGCTGCGTTGCTGCTGATCTACGTGCTCGTGGTCGGCCAGTTCGGCAATTTCGTGCTGCCGGTCATCATCATGGCGCCGATCCCGCTGACCCTGATCGGAATCGTGCCGGGGCACTGGTTCATGGGCGCGGAATTCACGGCGACCTCGATGATCGGCTTCATCGCGCTGGCCGGCATCATCGTGCGCAACTCGATCCTGCTCGTCGACTTCGCAACCGAACAGGTGCGCGGTGGCATGGACGTGCGCGAGGCCGTGCTCGCGTCCTGCCGTGCACGCACGCGGCCGATCATCATCACCGCCGCTGCGCTGATCGTGGACTCGCTGTTCATCCTGAACGACCCGATCTTCCAGGGCATGGCGATTTCATTGCTGTTTGGTGTGCTGGTCTCGACCCTGCTGACCCTGGTCGTGATCCCGCTCGGCTGTCTCTCGGCCGCGCAGAACGTGCGCGCCTGTGCGCAGCGCGGTGTGCAACCCGCTGAAACGGCGTCCTGAGCTAGCGGGGATCTGAGCGGACTTCTTTGATGTTGCATCGATCATCAGTTTGCGTCCCGATGTTGCACCGATGATGCAGTCACAACACTCCGATTCGCCTTAGGGAACGGAAATTCAGCAGGTTAGCTTCTGGCCTGCTTTTTGCTCTACGCTTTCAGATGCCGCCGACGCCGCCTGGAGCACCGGCCGGCCAGGGGAAACCCTGAACGATTCAGAGTTTCCCGCGGCACTAAGGAAGCGCCGCCGTTTTCGACGGCTATGAGCCGTTGAAAATGAAAGAAAACGAAAAATGACACTTTTTCGTTTTTGTCGCTCTGGCAATCCGGGACGGATTGATCAGAGCTTCCCTAAATAATACAAGCGCGCCGCCGGCATGGCCGGGCGCTGCGCAACCCCCCGGAGGTAACCCGATCGTGATCGCAACCGCACGCAGTCTGATTTTGGCCGTGACGCTGGCCGGCTCGGCCACCGCCCTCGCCTCACCCCCCTCACCGTTAGACGCGATGGGCGCGATGATGCACCACGGCGCGAAGGTCATGGGCGAAATGCCCAAGCACATGCAGCCCACTGGCGACAAGGAATTCCAGTACGCACCGTCCTACATGACCGTGCCCGGCGACCGCAAACTCAAGGAATCCGACTGGGAAGACCCGGCGGTCTGCGGTGGCTGCCATCCGCGCCAGTACAAGGGCTGGAACGGCTCGATGCACTCCAACTCGTTCAAGGACCCGGTGTTCCAGAAGCTCTGGTCCATGGCCGAGAAGGCGACCGATGGCGCGCTCATGAATCATTGCGGCGCCTGCCACTCGCCGATCGGTGTGCTGACCGGCAGCATCGTGCACGACAAGGAGAACGACAAGTTCACCGCCGGCCCGCTGGCCGAGAAGGGCGTTTCCTGTGACGTCTGCCACACGATCACGCGCACGAACTATCTCGACACCGCGACGCTCGAGCATGGCAACGCCTCGTTCGAAATCGACCCGATGGGACCCGGCGGCCCGAAGCGCGGCCCGCTCGAGGACGCCCGCTCGCCGTATCACGCAACGGTCTATTCGCCGCTGCACAAGCAGGCGGATTTCTGCGGCAACTGCCACAACATCTTCCATCCGACGAACGGCTTCCCGATCGAGCGCACCTATGACGAGTGGAAGTACTCGGTGTATGCGCGTGAAAACATCGTCTGCCAGGACTGCCACATGAACCCGGTCGAAACCGCGGTTCGTGTCGCGAAGGAACTCAAGCGGCCGGAGGATCTCGAGGGCGAGAACCTCGGCGGTTTTGCCGGCATGGGTGCGGCAACGCAGCGTGATGTCGTGCACGATCACAGTTTCGTCGGTGGCAACGCGGTGGTGACCGAACTCATGGGTGGCGGAAACTCCGAGCATGCCGCCGCTGCGCGCAAACGCCTGCAAAGTGCCGCCGAGCTGGATCTGAAGATCGCCAAGCGTGACGACGGGCTTTACGATCTGCGCGTGCAGGTCACCAACACCGGCGCCGGTCACAACCTGCCGACCAGCCTCACCGATGTCCGCGAGATCTGGCTCGAGGTCACGGTGACCGACGACAGCGGCAAGGTGCTCTACAAGAGCGGCCACCTCGACAGTCACGGCGAACTCGATCACGACCGCGACACGATCTTCAATGCGGTCGCCGTCAACGACAAGGGCGAAGTCACCCACTTCCCGTGGGAAGTTTCGCGCTTCGTCCGCGACACCTCGATCCCGCCGAAGGGCCATGCGACCTCGTTCTACACGTTCGCGGCACCCGGCGGCGCCAAGCAGGTCAACGCGCAGGTGCGTCTGAATTACCGGTCGTATTCGCAGCACGTGGCCGACGTGATCCTCGGCGCGGGCGCGGTGAAGATCCCGGTGATCGAGATGGAAAACGAAACGGTCTCGATGAATATCTGAGCCAACAGGGACCGCAGCGATGAGGCGTGAATCCGGTTTACGGGCGCGTTGTGCGCGCCCGGTTCCGCGCCTGGCGCCGGCGATCTGGTTCGGGTGCGTGCTGTTCGCCGCACCCGGACCAGCCCTCGCCTACGACTGGCAGGCCCTGCCGCGGGTGGCCCCGGCGCCGGCCGACAATCCGCAGACGCCGGGCAAGATCGAACTCGGCAAACAGCTGTACTTTGATCCGCGGTTTTCGGCCACCGGCACGGTCTCGTGCAACTCCTGCCACAACCTGGCAGCGGGCGGCGACGACAGCCGCGAAACCTCCATGGGCGTGCACGGCCTCACAGGCCCGCGCAATGCGCCAACCGTGTGGAATGCCGCGTTTCACAGCGTGCAGTTCTGGGACGGGCGTGCGAAGAATCTCGAGGATCAGGCCAAGGGTCCGGTCGTCGCATCCGTCGAGATGGGCATGAAGGATCTCGACACCGCCATCGCACGCGTGCGCGACATACCGGGTTATGTCGAACAGTTCGAACGCGAGTTTCCCGGCGACAATCCGGTCACCGTGCAAAACGCAGCAAAGGCCGTCGCGGCATTCGAGCGCACGCTGATCACGCCGGACTCCGCATACGACCGCTATGTTCGCGGCGACAAGAGCGCGCTGACCGATCAGCAGGTCCGCGGCATGCAGACCTTCGAGCAACTCGGTTGTGTCGCCTGCCATCGCGGACCGGCGTTCAATGGTCCGACCATGGCCGACGGCACGGGCTTTTTCATCTCGTTCCCGTTCCACGACAGTCCGTATGTCGCGAAATACAATCTGCGTGACGACGCGGGACGGTTTGCCGTGACCGGCCGCGAGGAGGATCGGCACAAATACCGCGTGCCGACCCTGCGCAACGTCGCGCTGACCGCGCCGTACTTCCACAACGGCAAGGTCCGCACACTCGATGAAGCCGTACGGGCCATGGCGCCGTCGCAGCTCGCCAAGACCGTGACTGACAGTCAGGTCGCCGATGTGGTCGCGTTTCTGAATGCCCTGACGGGACCGTTTCCGGAAATCACCATGCCCCGCCTGCCGACCACCCCGGGGCGGTCCGTAGTGACGCCCTGAGCCGATCGACAGTTGCATGCCGCGTCCCTGCGCCGGACGATGAGGCATGCCCAAACGAGCGCACATCTCGGGCCTGTACCTGGTCACGCCGGAACCGGACGATGATCCGGCCGCGTTGCTGGCGGTGACCGAGGCCGGCCTCGCCGCCGGTGCCCGCATCGTTCAGCTGCGCGCGAAGATCGCTTCCGCCACGGCGCGTGCAAACGCCGCAACCGCACTGCGCACGCTCTGTGATCGCTATGCCGCACTGCTGATCGTCAACGACGACATCGAGCTCGCGCGCGCAGTTGCGGCCGACGGCGTTCATCTGGGCCGCGAAGACGCCGGCATTGCCACGGCGCGCGACCGGCTCGGGCCGCAGGCGCTGATCGGCGCGTCCTGCTACAACACGCTCGACCGGGCGTTGGCGGCGCAGGCCGCCGGCGCGGACTACGTCGCGTTTGGCAGTTTTTTTCCCTCGCCAACCAAGCCCGGCGCAGTGCGCGCCACACCCGAGCTGCTCGAACAGGCCCGCGCGCGCGTCGCCCTGCCCATCGTTGCGATCGGTGGGATAACCCCGGACAATGCCCCGGTCCTGATCGCGGCCGGAGCCGGCGCCGTGGCCGTGAGCAGCGCCTTCTACGCCGCCGCGGACCCCGCGCAGACGGCCGCCCGCCTGGTTCGCGCATTCACCGCGCGCCGTTCATGAACAAACCAAGCCGAATCTGACGATGACTGAATCCGAACGCCTGTTTGCCTTCGCCCAACAATTCATCCCGGGCGGCGTGAATTCGCCCGTGCGCGCCTTTCGCGGTGTTGGCGGCACGCCACGGTTCATCGCGCGTGCCAGTGGCGCGTACCTGATCGACGCGGATGACAACCGGTTCATCGACTACGTCGGCTCGTGGGGCCCCATGGTGCTGGGCCACGCGCATCCGGACGTCATCGCCGCCGTGCAGAACGCCGCGAAGAACGGCCTGAGTTTCGGAGCACCGACCGCGAGTGAAACCGACATGGCGCGGCTGGTGTGCGAACTCGTGCCATCCATTGAACTGGTGCGCATGGTGAGTTCCGGCACCGAGGCGACCATGAGCGCCATCCGGCTTGCGCGTGGTGCAACGGGTCGAGATCGCATCGTGAAGTTCGAGGGCTGTTACCACGGCCATTCCGATTCCCTGCTGGTGAAGGCCGGCTCCGGCGCGTTGACGCTTGGCGTGCCGTCCTCGCCGGGCGTACCGGCCGCGCTCGCCGAATCGACGATCACGCTGACCTACAACGACAGCGCGCAGGTGCGCGAAACCTTCGAAAAGATCGGCGCCGAGATCGCCTGCATCATCGTCGAGCCGGTCGCCGGCAACATGAACTGCATCCCGCCGGTGCCGGGCTTCCTCGAAACCCTGCGTGAGTGCTGCGACCAGCATGGCGCCGTGCTGATTTTCGATGAAGTCATGACGGGCTTTCGGGTCGAACTCGGCGGTGCGCAGGCCCACTATGGCATCACGCCGGACCTGACCACGCTCGGCAAGGTCATCGGCGGCGGCATGCCGGTGGGCGCGTTCGGCGGCAAGCGCGCGATCATGGAAAAGATCGCCCCGCTCGGTCCGGTCTATCAGGCCGGCACGCTGAGCGGCAATCCGGTTGCGATGGCGGCGGGCCTCGCCACGCTGCGCAAGGTCGCCGAGCCCGGCTTCTACGACGCGCTGCGGGCGAAGACCGCGCTGTTCGTCGACGGCATGCTCGAGCGCGCGCGCACCGCCGGCATCCCGATGACGGCGAACCGGGTCGGCGGCATGTTCGGCCTGTTCTTCACCGACGCCGAAACCGTGACCAATTTCGCCGGTGCCACGGCCTGCGATCAGGATCGCTTCAAGCGCTTCTTTCACGGCATGCTCGAGCGCGGCGTGTACCTCGCACCGTCGGCCTACGAGGCCGGCTTCGTCTCGGCCGCACACACCGAGCAGGACATCGAAGACTCGCTGGATGCCGCCAGCGAAGTATTTGCAAACCTCGGCTAGCGATATTTCCCGGATTCAGGCTAAACTATCGCGCATAAGCACATGTTTTATAAACAGGTTTCGTTATGAAAATCAAAATGATCGAGGGCAGCCTGCAACCCGACGGCGACGCGCGCTTCGCGCTGGTCGTCGCGCGGTTCAACGACTTCATCGTCGAGCGCCTGCTCGAGGGCGCGCTCGATACCCTGCGCCGCCACGGCGTGGACGAGAAGCAACTGACCGTGGTGCGCGTTCCGGGTGCGTTCGAACTGCCGCTGGCCGTGGATCGCATGGCGGCCGCCGACGATGTCGATGCCGTCATCGCACTGGGCTGCGTGATTCGCGGTGGCACGCCGCATTTCGAGTACGTCGCCGGCGAATGCACGAAGGGCATCGGTCAGGCGATGATCAAGCGCAGCAAGCCGGTCGCGTTCGGTGTGTTGACCGTCGATACCATCGATCAGGCGATCGAGCGTGCCGGCACCAAGGCCGGCAACAAGGGCGCCGAGGCCGCGCTCAGTGCAATCGAGATGTTGAACGTCATGCGTCAGCTGCCCTGATGCGCCCCGCATGTAGCGCTCACGCTGGCTGCTCGCACACTCCGTCTGCGGAAAAATGTCGGATTCGTGAAGAAATTGCGGCGACACAGGGAAGTGTCTCCATTTTCAGCGCGCGCAAGCCGTTGAAAATGCAGAAAGCGAAAAACCGCGCTTTTTCGTTTTCGTCGATCTGTCAATCCGGGACGGATTGATCAGAGGTTCAATCCATGAGCCGCTCCCGATCACGCGCCCGCGCCTGCGCACTGCAGGGCCTGTACGAGTGGGCCCTGAGCGCGAATGACATCGACTCGGTGGAACAGAACGTCCTCGCGCAGCAGTTGAAGCCCGGCGCGATCGACAAGCAGTACTTCCGCACCCTGCTGCTGGACACCATCAACCACGTCACCGAACTCGACACCCTCGCCGCGCCGCACCTGTCGCGCGCGAACGCCGAGATCGACCCGATCGAACGCGCCCTGCTCCGGCTCGGCGCCTGCGAACTCAAGTACCACCCGGAAGTGCCGTACCGCGTCGTGCTGAACGAGATGATCGAACTCGCAAAACAGTACGGTGCCGAGGACGGTCATCGCTTCGTCAACGGCGTACTAGACCGCATCGCGCGCGAACTGCACGGGCCGGAACGCGCCGCGCGCTGATGGCGCTCGCAATCGCTTGGTGAGACGTCATTCGCGGGACAGGCCACTGAGCGAGTTCGATCTGATCGAACGCTTCTTCCGGCGCTGCGGCGCCACGCGCCCCGACGTCACCCTGGGCATTGGCGACGATGCCGCCCTGCTCGCGCCACCGCCGGGCATGGAACTCGCGATCACGACGGATACGCTGGTTGAAGGCGTGCATTTCGTCGCCGGCGCCGATCCACGCTCGCTCGGTCACAAATCGCTTGCGGTCAATCTCAGCGACCTCGCCGCGATGGGCGCCGAACCTGCCTGGGCGACGCTGGCACTCACTGTGCCGAACGCCGACGAAAGCTGGCTGCGCGAATTCGCGCAAGGCTTCTGCGCGCTCGCCAGCGCACAAGGCGTTGCGCTGGTCGGCGGCGACACCACGCGCGGCCCGCGTTCGATCACCGTGCAGCTCGCAGGCTTCGTTCCGGCTGGCGAGGCGCTACGCCGCGACGGCGCAACGCCCGGCGACCTCGTCTGCGTGAGCGGCGAACTGGGTGCCGCCGGCCTGGCACTGCTCGCCCAGCAGGGCCTTTACGTTCGGCTCGAAGCACTGCCCGCGCTGCGGGAACGACTCGACCGGCCGCAGCCGCGATTGGCGCTTGGCCGCGAGTTGCGAAGACTCGCCACCAGCGCGATTGATATCTCCGATGGATTGGGCTCGGACCTTGGCCACATCCTCACCGCGAGTGGTTGCGGGGCGCGGATCGAGGTCGAGCGCGTGCCGATGTCCGAGACCGTCGCCGAATACGTGCGCGAGACCGGCGACTGGCATCTGCCGCTCGCGGCCGGCGACGACTACGAACTCGGCTTCACCATCCCGGAACGGCGCCAGGGCGAACTCGACGCACTCGCCGTCACGGCCGGTGTTCCGGTGCGCTGGATCGGCTGGATCGAACGCGCGCCGGGCCTGCGCTGGATCCTGGCCGACGGTTCCGAACTCGACCAGCCCGCCGGCGGCTACGACCACTTTCGCGAAGCATGAGTACGCGCGTCTCTGTCTCACACCTCGCGAATCCAGGCTGTTTTCTGGCGCTGGGTTTCGGCAGCGGGCTGTCTCCCTGGGCACCGGGGACCATGGGCACGCTGGCCGCGCTCGGACTCTGGCTGCTGACCGTGCCGCTCGGTTTCGGCGTTCAGATCGCGATGACGCTTGCGGCCATCGCAACCGGTCCGTGGATTTGCGGGCACTGCGCGAAGCGTCTTGGCGTGCACGATCACCCGGCGATCGTCTGGGACGAGATCGCCGCGATGTGGCTGGTGCTGCTATTCACACCGCCGAACTGGGCCGGATATGGTCTGGCCTTCGTGCTGTTTCGCCTGTTCGACATCGCCAAGCCCTGGCCGGTCCGCACACTGGACCAGCGCGTGCACGGCGGGCTTGGCATCCTGCTGGACGATCTTGCGGCCGCGCTGTATGCGATCGTGATTCTGACGCTCGCACAGCCCTGGCTCTGAGTTGTAAGGGCTGGCGCCCTGCGCGATGATTGCCACGAATGCGCATGGAGCCGCCGCGATGAATCGACTGCAAACACTGCTTTTCGCCCTGACGCTGATCGCCACGAGCGCGCAGGCGGTCGAGCGCGTGGATGCCGTCGCGCTGTTCAACAATCGCGCCTTGCTGAAGATTGACGGCGAGCGCCGACTGTTGCGTGCGGGCGAAACCTCGCCCGAAGGCGTGCGCCTCGTGTCCTCGACCAGCGAACGCGCCGTGGTCGAATTCGACGGCCAGTCTCGCGAGCTTGCACTGGGCGGCCACATCGGCGGCAGCTTCGCAACGCCCGAGCAACAGAGCACCACGCTGTATCGCGACGCCAGCGGCATGTTTCGCACCCACGGCACCATCAACGGCCGCCTCGTGAACCTGATGCTGGATACGGGTGCAACGTCCATCGCAATGAACGAACACGAAGCGCGCCGACTGGGAATCGATTTTCGGGTGAAAGGCGAGCAGAGCCTGATCGGCACCGCTTCCGGCACCGTCGTCGGCTACAAGATCCAGCTCAACGAAGTACGCGTTGGCCCCATCACCCAGCGCAACGTCACCGCCGTCGTCATGCCGGGCACGAGCCCAGAGGAAGTGCTGCTCGGCGCATCGTTCCTGCGCAATGTGGATATGGAACACAAGGGCAACGCGCTTGAACTGCGCAGCCGGTATTAGCGGATCGAAACCCTGGTCGGTCCCTCAGAATTCCATTGCGAATTCGTGCGCAGGCTGGACCAACGCAGATCGCCGCATTGATACGGCGCGCCTCGCGCGGACTTGATCAGCACTGCTTGCTCTCGGCCGACCCGGCTCGCAGTTGATCCAATGGGCTGGCGACAGCCTGCCCACCGAGCCCCGCGACATGGGTGTAGATCATGGTCGTGGACACATCTGCGTGACCGAGCAGTTTCTGCACCGTTCGGATGTCCGATCCGCTTTTCAGCAGGTGCGTGGCAAAGGAGTGCCGCAGGGTATGGCTGGTGACGCGCTTGGTCAGCCCCGCCCTGCGCGCGGCCTGACGGATGGACTTCTGAACCACCGTCTGGTGAATATGGTGACGGCGTGGCACGCCCGTCCTCGGGTCCTGTGCAACCCGGCTCGCCGGAAACAGGTACTGCCAGCGATACTCCTTGTCGGCATTGCGAAACTTCCTTGCCAACGCGTCCGGAAGAAACACCGAGCCGAACCCGGCCGCCAGAACTTTTTTATGCTGTTCACGCACCAACTGCATCTGTTTCCTCAAGCCCGCTTCCAACAGGCGCGGCAGTGGGACGGACCTGTCCTTGTTGCCCTTGGCGCCTCTGACCAGGATCTGACGATAGTCGAAATCGACATCCAGAATTCGCAGACGCACACACTCCATCACCCGCATACCCGTACCGTACATCAGCTTGACCATCAGGCTGTTGTGCGGACTCAATGCCGCAAAGACCGCCTCGATTTCGCCGGGGCTCAGCACGGTGGGCAGTCGCCTGGGCTTGTTCGGCCGCTGGTAGGGCCCGATCTGGCCCAGGGGTTCCTCGATCACCTTGACATACAGAAACACCAGGGCATTGAGCGCCTGGCTCTGGGTGCCGCTGGATACCTTGCGTTGCAACGCAAGATGTTCTAGAAAGGCAGCTACTTCCGGTTCGCCGGATTTTGAAGGGAGGCGATTGTGTTGGAAGCGAACAAACCGATTGATCCAGCCCAGATAGCTTTTCTCGGTGTTGGCGGCGTAGCCCGCAATTCGCATGATGGACAGAAATTTCCGGTACACGCCCGGGTGGTGCGCGTCCAGAAGGTTGTCAGCATTGGCGACCGCCGCGTCGATCTGAGCGTAGGTTCGGGCCACCGTGGCGTGATCCCGCTCCAGGGGCATCGATCCATCCAGCCAACGCGCCCAGTCGAAGGCCTTGGCCCACTCAAATTGCAGATGGTGGGCGAACAGCAGTCGCAGGGCATCCGCCTTTTGCCGAAACTGCCAGCCCTCCAATGCCGGGTTCCGGCCTTGCGATTCAAGCCAGCGCTGAACCGATTCTGGCGTGTGGGCGTGCAACCTCTCGCCGGGGTGATCCGCCCTGAACGCCTCGACGTGTCGTTGGTACCAGGGCCTGGCCTTTTCGGGGACCCGAAAGCGCGACAGCACCTGATGATATTGATCCCAAAACCGCTCGACCCGAGGGTCGTCCGAACTGCGTTTGTCCATCTGGGTCGCTCCATGCTGCCCACGCCACCAATGACGAACAAGAATAGTGCATTTGGCCGCATATTACCAATATTGTGCCGGCACAATATTGCCGATATTGTGCCAGCTGCATAATCACCTGTTCGATGCATTAAGCCGCAAAAAACAATAGAAAAAGGCAATGTTTAAAGAGCAGCAAAGGACTACGAGCACAAGCGAAATGGCTGACGTCGGAAAAGAACAAGCCCGACCGCGAGCGATGGGGTCATATGTTACCGTGAGCCGCACGGGTTACACGGCTAACTCGTTCAGCCGGATAACCCTAAGGACTCACGGCAGAGAATCCCTCGCAGTCGCAGCACCGCGACACAATCCGAACAGCAGATATAAAGTGTCAGCAGGCCGAGGCCATCAGCGGAAAGCCAGGCATTTCATTGCGGTTATCCGGTGGCGCCTCGCATCGAACAAGTCGCTCAAACCGACATTGGCTACGCGTTGCTACGCCAATGCGATTTAGCTCCAATCGTTAGGGGGGAACAAAAACCATGAAAGAGGAACGGCTGGTGGAAGACGAGGCGAAATTGGCTCATTTGAGCGAATGTACAGACGCTGAATTAACTGCATGGAATGAGTGCATCAGAAGCGCAATATTTAGCGATCTAATTGCGCTTCGGGAATTAGACAAAGATGTATTTGCAGAGCTTTTCTACGGACGATCAAACGAAACTGATCAGTTTTGCGAATCATTGGATGTGTTTTGCAAGACCGGGCGGAACTACTTAATAGTCGGCGAGGCAGGGATAGGCAAGAGCTCTTTCTTATACAAGATCTTTCTAAATGAAAACCATGAGCTTCATAAATACGTTTACCCAATATTTATAGATTTTCGGAAAGGTTCCGTAAGTAGGGACGCTGCACTAATAAACTTCATTGACAAAATAGATGGCTATTTCAGCGCTGTAAAATTTCCATTGAACACTATGGAAAAGCCCAAGGAAGCAGGCACAATTGACTACAACCTTATCAAAATATCTGAACATTTTGGCGAATACGATGCAAACGAGAATCATAAGTGTCTTTTGTTGCTTGTTGATGACCTGGATTACGCTGATGACTTTTGGCTCGAATTCTTGCTTGCGATTCACAATTTAGTGGCTTCGCCGAAAATTTCGTTTGTCTTGTCGGTTCGTCCTCTATTGGAGTACAAAATTAGAACTGAGAATGATGTCTTGTATCGGGATATAGTGAGAAACACAAAAAGAATTGACCTCGGGCCACTAGCGATAAGAAAGATACTTTATAAACGGCTGGCCCCGTTAATTAAAGAAAGCGCGGAAGCCCCATTTCACACCTACATCAAGCGCCTGTTTAGAAGGGACTCTGCAATTTGCCGCATATTGAGAAAACAATATGGAATAAAAAATCTCGAGCAGTTGGCCCGATTTGAGTTTCCATTTACCGGGAGGCTCCTAACGTTCATGACGGAAATTACAAACGGGAACAATCGAGAAGTGTTTGATATCGCTGAAGCTGTTCTCAGGTATATATTCACTCATGCAAAAGAACTAGAAACTCGAATCGAGGACGGTGAAACAAAGTACATAGTCCCGCGAGAGGCAATATTGTCATTATTTTCGATTGACGAAGGCGGCGATCAGTCGAACTACAGGCTTTTTAATTTGAATGAGAAGTATAGCGTTAGCAAAGACGGCAATAAATGCTCTTTGCATTACAACGTGCTTGAGATGGTCAAGTATGTAGGAGTCATCGATAACGAAGCGATCAAAATATTGGAACAGCATGGCCATGTGAAAGACAGCGTATTACGGTCCCTTTCAGTCATGGAAGATCGGACTCATAGGCTGATAGTGCCTATTCGCAGCAACGAAAGTCTGAAAGGCGCGCGTCACGTAATGCTGGAAACAGAATACAAAATCACAATGAAAGGCGACAAATACCTAGAGATGGTTGAGTTTGATCCATCATGGGAATGTTATCCTGACAAATTCGGAAAACCAGGCCCAAGCATTCGGAGGTTTCTATGAATATCGATGATGAGTTAATACCGAAAAGCATTATCTTTGATATAACTGCCATGGGGCTGCGTCTTATTCCGAAAGGGAGACAACGTACTTTTCGGGATGGCGAAAAGCTGTTTGAATTATTTCGCGTTCTTTACAAAGACGTGCATCCGTCGGTTACTGAAGAAGAATTTTTGATGGTTTTGAGGGCGATATTCCCTGTTTATAAAAACCCGAGAAAATCAACTGAAAGCTATAAGATTACAACGCATAAACTTGAAGAGAGGTTAAGCGAGCTTGGGATGAGGCGCTTTCCAACCGGAACCCTTCTCAATAGGGAGAACTTGAAAATTGCGATGTAATACTTGCTATTTCTTTCAGAACAGAAGGTGCATCCTTAATAAGGGTATACGCACATCAATGTTTTGCACTACGCACATTGAAAAAATACGAGGTATAGAGGATACGGGGAAATACGTCGATATCGTATATGGCAGAAAACAAAATCTTCGTGTACTTGCCGTTTCTATCTTCTCGTTAGCCGTTTCTACCTGTCTTTTGCTCATAAAGTTGGTTGAGTTGGTAAGCGGCCCCTAACAAGCCGCTCGAGAGTGACGCTTCGGTCTGTCGACCTCAGCGCCCCTCAGCTGGGCGTTGAGGCTGTCGGAAAACCCCTGGACTGGTAAAATCAGGCCATAAAAATCAGCGATTCGATGATCGGGTGAATGGCCAGATACAAGGATTACGACTAAGGGCAGATGAAGATGATCCCGGTGTCGTTCGAGCGGCAGATTCTCCCGGGCAGTTTCGAGTATTCGCTGGCCTGGCTGGTCGACCACGAGCTCGATCTTGCGCAGCTCGATGCAAGGTACCGCAACGATGACGGCGGCCGCCCGGCCTATGATCCGCGGGTGTTGCTCAAGATCGTGCT
>JAGRGH010000029.1 GCA_020445605.1 Chromatiales bacterium | reverse complement strand
GCCCTTGAATGAGGAATCCGAACCTTGTGGCCTTCTCTGTGGGGAAATAAACAACCAGGGGAGAATCCTTAACTTTGACTATACGTTCGGGATTCTTTCCGGCCTTGTCTTCTGCCTCCAGCCGGAAGCTGACCTCAACACGCACAGTTTCCGAATTCCCCGGTACGGGTACCGGTCGTTCAAAAATGAGCCAGTTTTCCTCCTCGTCCTTGCCGTTGTTTTGACCGATGACGCTGACTTGTCGGGCGGATCCTCGGGCGATTTCCTCGCGCAGATACACCCCGCCTTTTGAGTTTGGCAGCCTGTACTCGATTTCGTTGATCCTTCTGAGGAACAAAAGTGTTCTGGCGCTCAGGTTGCGGAGGCGAGCGCCGATTTCCTTGCTTGCGGTCTCTGGCGCTATTTCTTCAGTATTGAAGGGGAAGACAAAGAGCGTGGTCCAGGAGTTACCGGCTGGCTTGGAGGTCACCGCGTAAGGGCGCACGTAGTTCTCTATCCTGAAACCTTCTCCGCCGGAGTGGACTTCCGGAGTAGCCGTGTAGGCGTAGACCGACTTGAAGCCGATCCCGAACTTTCCAATTTGCGTCAGATCCTCGGCTTTGGTTCCTTCTCCGACACCGCAGACCCCTCTGACATCCCGCTCATTGAAAAGACGGCCGTCATGGGTAACCTCCAGCCTGTCGTCGAAAAGGCTAAAAAGTATTCGGGTAGCGCCCGCATCCTCTGCATTCTGAAGAAGCTCGAAAACGAAATGTGTTCGATCTGTGTACAGTCGGCCCAGAAAGGACAGGTGGCGGGTCCCTTGACCGTACTCACGGATATTGTCCTCTCGTATCTTGTCGTAGTCAGTCGGCATTGGCGCTTCCCCCGGAAACATGCATCACACCATA
This sequence comes from Chromatiales bacterium, assembly GCA_020445605.1. Taxonomy (NCBI): domain Bacteria; kingdom Pseudomonadati; phylum Pseudomonadota; class Gammaproteobacteria; order Chromatiales; species Chromatiales bacterium. The sequence goes on along the minus strand of JAGRGH010000029.1, from coordinate 543 downwards.
CGCAACCGGACCGGCGACGATATCCGCTCTCTCCAGAGCGATGTCCAGCTCTTGGATTCGCCTTGCGTAGTCCGCCTCTGCGGCGGCGATTTGAGATCGACGCATTTTCTGAATCTTCTCGTTGGTCGCTTGGCTGAGCTGTTCTTCCAGAAGAGCGATCCGCGCCCGGTGACTGGTGGACAGGCTCTCCCGCCGGTACTCTGCCAGTTCCTGGGTCTTTTGCCGGTGCCTGCTTCTTGCATCGTTCCACAAGCTGTAGTGCTGGGCGTCCAAGTCGTCCCACACTGAAGCGCCAAGGACGTCTGGCATAGGGCCAGGACAATCCGCCGCACTCTCTAAAAGGCGACCAAGATGGTCGGTCACCATGGCGTTCGAGGCGATAGGCTTAAGCACCAAGTCCTCCCTGATGCCGTGGAAGCGCCACTGGTAAATGGCGAATTCGTAGCGCCCAATAGGTATCTCGTTCGACACTACCTCCAGATTGGTTATGACCCGTTGTTTGGTATCAAATGACAGGGCCGCCTGTTTGACCAATGGATGGAG
>JAGRGH010000028.1 GCA_020445605.1 Chromatiales bacterium | reverse complement strand
TGCCGGGCGACAACGTGAAGATCACGGTGAAGCTGATTGCCCCGATCGCGATGGAAGAGGGGCTGCGCTTTGCGATTCGCGAAGGCGGACGCACGGTCGGTGCCGGCGTCGTGGCGAAGATTATCGAATAGTCCATTCAGCGACGTCAGACGCAGTTCAAGTCAGGTAGCGAGTAGGCAAAAATGGCCAGTCAAACCATCCGAATCCGGCTGAAATCCTTCGATCATAGGCTGATCGACCAGTCGGCCCGTGAGATCCTGGACACGGCCAAACGGACCGGCGCACAGGTGCGCGGCCCGATTCCGCTGCCGACCAAGATGGAGCGATTCACGATCCTGATTTCACCGCACGTCAACAAGGACGCGCGCGATCAGTACGAGATTCGCACGCACAAGCGCCTGATCGACATCGTCGAGCCGACGGACAAGACCGTCGACGCGCTGATGAAACTCGATCTTGCCGCGGGCGTCGACGTTCAGATCAAGCTGAACTGATAACAGAAGAGAATTTTTCGGAGCAGTTCGATGCCTGTCGGTGTGGTTGGTCGAAAACTGGGTATGACCCGTGTGTTCACGGAGGCCGGGGATTCCGTGCCCGTGAGCGTGATCGAGGTCGAGCCCAATCGTATTACGCAGGTCAAGACGGTCGAGAGTGACGGCTATCGCGCCGTTCAGGTGACGACCGGCGTCCGGCGTGCCGTGCGGGTTACCAAACCCATGGCGGGCCATTTCGCGCGCGCCCAGGTCGAGGCCGGTCGTGGCACCTGGGAATTCCGCCTGAACGAAAGCGAAGGCGAAGGGCTTGCCAACGGTGGCGAGATTCGCGCCGATGTTTTCAGTGTCGGCCAGCATGTGGATGTCACGGGCGTGTCGAAAGGCAAGGGTTTTGCCGGCAACGTCAAGCGGCACGGGTTTCGCACCCAGGACGCCACGCATGGCAACTCGCTCTCGCATCGAGCGCCGGGTTCCATCGGGCAGAACCAGACCCCGGGTCGCGTGTTTCCCGGCAAGCGCATGGCGGGCCACATGGGAAACGTGCGCCGTACACAGCAGAATCTTGAGGTCGTACGCGTGGATGTCGAACGCAACCTGTTGCTCGTGCGTGGGGCCATTCCCGGTGCGCCGGGCGGTGACGTCATCGTGCGTCCGTCCGTGAAGAAAGCGGGGTAAGCAGTCATGCAGCTAACGGTTCATGGTGGTCAGGGCGTCGATGTTGCCGACAGCGTATTCAGCGCCGATTTCAACGAGCCGCTGGTGCATCAGATCGTGACTGCGTACATGGCCGGCGCGCGCGCCGGGACCAAGGCGCAGAAGACTCGCGCGGATGTCAGCGGCGGTGGTGCGAAACCGTGGCGCCAGAAGGGCACGGGCCGTGCGCGTGCCGGTTCGTCGCGCTCGCCGTTGTGGCGTGGCGGTGGCCAGGCCTTTGCGGCGCGTCCGCGCAACTTTGAGCAGAAGGTCAATCGCAAGATGTACCGCGGTGCGATGCGCTCGGTGTTGTCGGAACTGGTGCGCCAGGAGCGTCTGCATGTGGTGGACGCGATCGGCATCAGCGAGGCGAAGACACGACTGCTGGCCGCGCGCCTGGCGGAACTTTCGCTCAACCGCTGTTTGATCGTGACCGAAGACTGCGATCGTTCGCTCGAACTTGCTGCCCGCAATCTACCGACGGTGGCTGTGTGCACGGCCGCTGAGGTCGACCCGGTCAGCCTGGTCGGCTCCGAGCAGATCCTTCTGACCGTGGGTGCCGTCAAGCTGCTCGAGGAGCGCTTCAAATGAATCGCGAACGATTGATGACGATTCTGCTGGCCCCGGTGGTTTCGGAAAAGGCCACGAGCGCGGCGGACCAGCGCGGACAGTACGCCTTCAAGGTGCTTGGCGATGCCACGAAACCCGAGGTGCGCGCCGCCGTGGAATTGATGTTCGAGGTCAAGGTGGATGCCGTGCAGATGGTGAACATCGCCGGCAAGCGCAAGACCTCGCGCGGTCATGCGGGACGACGCGCGTCCGTGCGCAAGGCCTACGTGCGCCTCGCCGATGGGCAGTCGATCGACTTCGGCGTTGCCGGCTAAAGAGTAAAGGTAGTAAAGAGATGGCCACATTCAAAGCCAAGCCGACCTCGCCGGGACGCCGTTTCGTTGTACGGGTGCGCGAGGAAAGCCTGCACAAGGGCGAACCGCACGCGCCGCTCGTTGAGCGCAAGGCCAAGAGTGGGGGCCGCAACAACGTCGGGCGCATCACCACTCGCCATCAGGGCGGCGGTCACAAGCAGCGTTACCGACTGATCGACTTCAAGCGCGACAAGGACGGGATCGAGGCGGTGGTCGAGCGACTCGAATACGATCCGAACCGCACGGCGAACATTGCGCTTTTGAAGTACGCCGATGGCGAGCGCCGCTACATCGTGGCGCCGCGCGGCCTGGTTGCGGGCGACCGGGTCATGTCGGGCTCCGATTCGCCGATTCGCGCCGGCAACTGTCTGCCCATGCGCAATATCCCGGTCGGTTCGCTCGTGCACTGCATCGAGCTGAAGGCGGGCAAGGGCGCGCAGATGGCCCGGTCGGCCGGCAGTTCCGCGCAGCTGGTGGCGCGCGAAGGCGGTTTCGCGACCCTGCGTCTGCGCTCGGGCGAGATGCGCAAGGTGCATGCCGACTGCCGTGCAACGCTCGGCGAGGTGGGCAACAGCGAACACAATCTGCGTTCACTCGGCAAGGCGGGTGCAAAACGCTGGCGCGGTGTCCGTCCGACGGTGCGCGGCGTTGCCATGAACCCGGTCGACCATCCGCACGGTGGTGGCGAGGGCCGCACCTCGGGTGGTCGCCATCCGGTGAGCCCGTGGGGTACGCCGACCAAGGGTTACAAGACCCGTCGCAACAAGCGCACGAACAAGATGATCGTTCGTCGCCGCGGCCGCAAATAACACGACGAGAGGATAAGCAAGGTGCCACGTTCGATCCGCAAGGGCCCGTTCGTCGATCTGCATTTGCAGAAAAAGGTCGATGCAGCGGTTGCCGCGAACGACCGCCGTCCGGTCAAGACCTGGTCGCGCCGTTCCATGATTCTGCCGGACATGATCGGCCTGACCATCGCGGTGCATAACGGCCGCCAGCATGTTCCGGTGCTCGTCAGCGAAAACATGGTTGGCCATAAGCTGGGCGAGTTCGCGCCGACCCGTGCGTTCAAGGGTCATGTCGCGGACAAGAAAGCGAAATAGGCGCGCTTCGGGGACAAACGATGAACACCAAAGCTATCTATCGCTACGCTCCGCTTTCGGCACAGAAGGGCCGACTCGTCGCCAATGCGATTCGCGGCATGGCCGTCGAGAAGGCGCAACTCTATCTGGCGTACACGCCGAAGAAGGCTGCGCGCATCTTCAAGAAGGTGCTGGATTCAGCCGTCGCAAACGCCGAGCACAACGATGGTGCGAACATCGACGAATTGAAGGTGGCCGAGGTGTTCGTTGACGAGGGGCCGAGCCTCAAGCGTTTCCATGCGCGAGCGCGTGGTCGCGGCAACCGGATTACAAAGCGTCAGAGCCACATCACGATCAAGGTCGCATCGGCCGACTGATCCCTGGAGCCTGGTTTAAGTCATGGGTCAAAAAGTTCATCCAACCGGATTCCGTCTCGGTGTCACAACCGAATGGACCTCGAAATGGTACGCGAGCAGCAAGGACTATCCGAAGCTGCTGCTAAGCGATCTCGAGGTGCGTGACTATCTGCGCAAGCGGCTGGCTCAGGCATCGGTGAGTCGAATCCAGATCAACCGTCCCGCCAAGAATGCCTTTATCACCATTCACACGGCGCGGCCGGGCATGGTGATCGGCAAGAAGGGCGAGGATATCGAGGCCCTGCGCAAGGACGTGTCCGCCCGCATGGGGATTCCCGCGCACATCACGATCGAGGAAATCCGCAAGCCCGAACTGGATGCGCAGCTCGTGGCCGAGAACGTTGCCCAGCAGCTCGAGCGCCGCATCATGTTCCGCCGCGCGATGAAGCGCGCGGTCACCAACACGATGCGTCTGGGCGCCCAGGGTATCCGGATCAACCTTGCCGGGCGTCTGAATGGCGCGGAGATCGCGCGTACGGAGTGGTATCGCGAGGGTCGTGTGCCGCTGCATACGCTGCGGGCCGACATCGATTACGGCTACGCCGTCGCCGTGACCACCTATGGCGTGATTGGCGTCAAGGTCTGGGTCTTCAAGGGCGAGGTCTTCGGAGATCGGGATCGCCGCGTGGCCGCGGACGCGCCCGCCGCCCAAGCCTGATCCAGGAGCGTAGTTCATGCTGCAACCAAAACGAACCAAGTTCCGCAAGCTCCACAAGGGTCGCAACCGTGGCGTTGCGAATCGCGGCAGCAAGGTCAGCTTCGGCGACTTCGGCCTGAAGGCGGTTGATCGCGGTCGGCTGACTGCGCGCCAGATTGAGGCCGGTCGGCGTGCCATCACGCGTCATGTGCGCCGCGGCGGCAAGATCTGGATTCGCGTGTTTCCGGACAAGCCGATCACGAAGAAGCCCCTTGAAGTGCGCATGGGCAAGGGCAAGGGCAGTGTCGAGTACTGGGTCGCACTGATCCAGCCCGGTCGTATGATTTACGAAATAGAAGGCGTAAACGAGGAGATTGCGCGCGAGGCATTCCGCCTTGCCGCGGCAAAACTCCCGTTCACCACGTCCTTCGTTAAACGGCAGGTGTTGTGATGAAATCCGGGGAGCTGCGCGAGAAGTCCGACGGCGATCTGCGCGACGAGCTGCACGCGTTGCTGCGTGAGCAGTTCAACCTGCGCATGCAGAAGGGCTTTGGGCAGATGGGCAACACATCGCGTCTGCGAACTGTGCGCCGCGACATCGCGCGCGCCAAAACCGTAATGAACGAGCGTCGGAAGTAGGTCGGCCATGAACGAGAAAGAAACGACAGCGCGCATGGTTACCGGACGAGTGGTCTCGAGTGGGATGCACAAGTCCATCACGGTGGTCATTGAGCGCCGGGTGCCGCATCCGACGTACGGAAAATTCGTTCGTCGTTCGACCAAGTTGATGGCGCATGACGAGGCCAACGAGTGTGGCGTGGGCGATACCGTTACAATTGAAGAATGCCGCCCGATCTCCAAGCGTAAGAGCTGGCGGGTCGTGCGCATTGTCGAGCGCGCGCGTTAAGGCACTGACGGAGTACTGCAATGATTCAGATGCAATCCCAGCTCGATGTCGCTGACAACAGTGGCGCCAAGCGTGTGCAGTGCATCAAGGTGCTCGGCGGTTCAAAGCGCCGGTATGCGGGCATTGGTGACATCATCAAGGTTAGCGTCAAAGACGCCATCCCTCGCGGCAAGGTGAACAAGGGCGATGTGTTCAACGCATTGGTTGTGCGGACCAAGTCCGGCGTCCGTCGGCCGGATGGCTCCCTGATCCGCTTTGACTCGAACGCCGCTGTACTGCTGAACAATCAGCTGCAGCCGATTGGCACGCGTATCTTCGGGCCGGTGACGCGCGAACTTCGTTCGTCCCAGTTCATGAAGATTATTTCGCTGGCCCCGGAAGTACTCTGAGGTAGGCCGCAATGCAACGCATCAAGACTGGCGACGAAGTGATCGTTCTGGCCGGGCGCGACAAGGGTCGTACCGGGAAGGTTTCGGCACGGGTCGGCGCTGAACATGTCGTCGTGGACGGCATCAACGTCGCGCGCAAGCACCAGCGTGCGAATCCGCAGGCCGGGATCGCTGGCGGCATCGTGGAAAAGGAAATGCCACTGCACATTTCGAACGTGGCGCTCTACAACCCGGCGACGGGCAAGGGCGACCGCATCGGCTTCCGCACCCTGGGCGATGGCCGAAAGGTTCGGTATTTCAAGTCCAACAACGAGGTTGTGGACGCCTGAGCGGCGTGCCACGGTTAGGGTCCAAACGATGGCCAGATTGCAAGACTATTACCGCGAGTCGGTGGTTCCGAAGCTGCGCGAGCAGTTCGGGTACGGCAGCGCCATGCAGGTGCCGCGGATCGTGAAGATCACCCTGAACATGGGCGTGGGCGAGGCCGTGGCGGACAAGAAGGTCATGGACCACGCCGTTTCCGACATGGAAGCGATTTCGGGTCAGAAGGCCGTGGTCACGAAGGCGCGCAAGTCGGTCGCCGGCTTCAAGATCCGTGACGGCTATCCGGTCGGCTGCAAGGTGACCCTGCGTCGTGATCGGATGTACGAATTCCTTGATCGGTTGATCTCCATCGCGTTGCCGCGTGTACGCGACTTCCGTGGTGTGAACGGGCGTTCGTTCGACGGCCGTGGCAACTACAGCATGGGCGTGCGCGAACAGATCATCTTCCCTGAAATCGATTACGACAAGATCGACCAGATTCGGGGTATGGATATCACCATCACGACCACGGCGCGCACCAACGAAGAGGCCAAGGCCCTGTTGGCCGGCTTTAACTTTCCGTTCCGCAACTGAGGCGGGAGCGAACATGGCTAAAACATCGATTATCGCCCGGGAGAAGCGCCGCGCCGAGACGGTGAAACGTTTCGCAAAGAAGCGCGCGCAGCTCAAGGCCATCATCAATGACCGCAAGCGGTCGCCGGAAGAAGTGTTGGCCGCGCAGCAGCGGCTGCAGAAACTTCCACGTGATGCAAGCCCGACCCGCGGTCGTAATCGCTGTGGGCTGACCGGACGTCCGCATGGCTACTATCGGAAGTTCGGCCTGGCGCGCAACAAGCTGCGCGAAGCGGCCATGCGTGGTGACGTTCCGGGTCTGGTCAAGGCCAGCTGGTAAGCGAGCAGAAGGCATTTCACGATGAGCATGCAGGATCCGATCTCCGACATGTTGACCCGCATCCGCAATGCGCAGCGGGCCGGCAAGAAATCTGTATCGATGGCGGCTTCCAGTACCAAGCTGGCCGTAGCCAAGGTGCTTGAGACCGAGGGCTATGTGTTGGGCGTGTCGGCGGATAACGAAGCCAAGCGCACAATGACGGTGGACCTGAAGTATTACCAGGGCGAGCCCGTCATTGAGTACCTCGAGCGAGTCAGTCGCCCGGGCCTGCGTATCTATAAGCGCAGCGACGATCTGCCCACCGTGCGTGGCGGACTTGGCATGGCCATCGTTTCGACCTCGAAAGGGGTCATGAGCGACCGTGCCGCCCGCGCCGCGGGCGAGGGCGGCGAAGTGCTTTGTTACGTCGCCTGATCAGTCGAGAAACATCATGTCCCGCGTAGCGAAAAATCCCGTTGTGATTCCCAAGGGCGTCGAGGTCCAGATCGATGCTGCGGGGATTTCTATCAAGGGCAAGAACGGTCAGTTGCGTCAGGTGGTTCACCCGTACGTGGGGGTCGAATTTGACGACGGCAGCGTGCGCGTAAGTCCCCGATCGGATGACCCCAGTGCAGACGCGCTGGCGGGCACGACGCGCGCGCTGATCAACAACATGGTTGTCGGCGTCACCGATGGCTTCATGAAGAAGCTCGACTTGGTCGGGGTCGGCTATCGCGCCCAGGCGCAGGGCAAGGTGTTGAATCTCACGCTGGGTTTCTCGCATCCGGTTGAACATCGGGTGCCGGAAGGAATCACGGTCGAGACACCATCGCAGACCGAAATTCTGGTCAAGGGCGCCGACCGGCAGAAGGTCGGGCAGGTCGCCGCCGAGATTCGTGCCTATCGCCCGCCGGAACCGTACAAGGGCAAGGGCGTGAAGTACTCCGACGAAATCATTATTCGTAAGGAAACGAAGAAGAAGTAAGGTGCAATGATGGCTAGCCAGAACGAAAAAAAGCAGGCGCGCACGCGCCGTGGACGCGCTACCCGGTTTCACATTCGTGAGCTCGGCGTGCCGCGTTTGAGCGTGCACCGTACGCCACGGCATATCTATGCCCAGGTGATTTCGGCTGACGGTGCGACCGTGCTCGCCTCTGCCTCAACCCTGCACAAGGACATGCGGGGCGATATGGGCGCAACCGGCAACGTGGCTGCGGCGGTGATCGTCGGGCGGGAGATCGCCACGCGAGCGAAGGCCGCCGGCGTTTCCAAAATCGCTTTCGACCGCTCGGGTTACCGTTACCACGGGCGAATCAAGGCACTGGCTGACGCCGCGCGCGAAGCCGGGCTCGAATTTTGATCGGGATGGCACAGATGTCCGACTACTCCGCAAACAACGAATCCGGCGAGCTGATCGAGAAGCTGATCGGCGTACGCCGTGTCGCAAAGGTCGTCAAAGGCGGCCGCCAGTTCGGTTTCTCGGCGCTCACCGTTGTTGGTGATGGCAACGGCCGTGTTGGTTACGGTCAGGGCAAGGCCCGTGAGGTGCCGGTCGCGATCCAGAAGGCGATGGACCGCGCACGCCGCAACATGGTGCGGGTCAAACTCGACGGCGCGACCCTGCAGCATCCTGTCGTGTCAAACGTAGGCGCGGCGAAGGTGTTCATGAAGCCGGCCTCCGAAGGTACTGGCATCATCGCCGGCGGCGCCATGCGCGCCGTTTTTGAGGTGCTGGGCGTACACAACGTGCTGGCCAAGTGCATCGGCACCCAGAACCCGACCAACGTCGTGCGTGCGACCGTCGAAGGCCTGCGCAAGATGCGCAGCCCGGCCGACATCGCCGCCAAACTCGGCAAGACGGTCGAAGAGATCCGGAGCTGAACATGGCCAGCAAAACCCTGCGGCTCACGCTTGTGCGTAGTCTGAATGGCCGGCTGAAAGACCATCGCGCCTGCGCGCGGGGTCTGGGCCTGCGTCGGATGCATCAGAGTGTCGATGTGGCGGCGACGCCGGAGAACCTCGGCATGGTCAACCAGATCAGCTACATGCTGAAGGTCCAGGAGGTCTGATATGCGCCTGAATACTCTGAAGCCCGCGCCCGGCGCGAAGGCCAATCCCAAGCGCGTTGGTCGCGGGATCGGCTCGGGTCTTGGCAAGACGGCAGGGCGTGGCCACAAGGGTCAGAAGGCACGAGCCGGCGGCTTCCATAAGGTCGGTTTCGAGGGCGGCCAGATGCCCATGCAGCGTCGACTGCCGAAGGTCGGCTTTGTCGCGCGCATGTCGCAGACCAAGGAGCAGGTGCGCCTGTCGGAGATCGACGCGATGGACGTCGACCTCATTGACCTTGATGCACTGAAATCCGCGGGCGTAGTGCGTCGTTCGACCAAACAGGTCAAGGTCATGCTGAGCGGGACCATCGGACGCGCGGTAACCGTGCGCGGCATTCCGGTCAGCGCCGGCGCGCGTGCCGCGATCGAAGCGGCCGGCGGAAGCGTCGAGACCGAGTAAGGGCGTCATGGCCACGGCGGGAGCATCGGTCGCGGGGGCATTGGGATCCGTCGGACGAATGACGGAACTCAAGCAACGCCTGCTGTTTCTCGTACTGGCGCTGATCGTTTATCGGATCGGCACCCACGTTCCCGTGCCCGGCATTCAGCCGCAAGCACTTGCTTCGCTGTTCGATCAGCAGCAGGGCAACATCCTAGACATGTTCAACATGTTCTCGGGTGGGGCGCTGGAACGATTCAGCCTGTTCGCGCTCGGAATCATGCCGTATATCTCGGCGTCGATCATCATTCAGCTCATGTCGGCCACCATTCCGAAGCTGGAGCAGCTCAAGAAGGAAGGCGAGGCCGGGCGCCGCAAGATCACCCAGTACACCCGGTACTTCACCGTGGTGCTTGCAACCTTCCAGTCGATTGGAGTCGCCGTAGCGCTGCAGGACCAGAGCGTAGGCGGGCAGGGCGTCGTGATCAATCCGGGCCCCGGGTTCATCTTCACGACCGCCGTGACGCTGGTGACCGGCACGATGTTCTTGATGTGGCTCGGCGAGCAGGTCACCGAGCGCGGCGTCGGCAATGGTATTTCCATGATCATCTTTGCGGGCATCGTCGCGGGGCTCCCACAGGCGATCGGCGGCACGCTGGAACTCGCGCGTACCGGCGAACTGAATTATCTGTTCATCCTGTTGCTGTTTGCGCTGGCCATCTTCGTGACCGGTGTCGTGGTGTTCGTCGAGCGCGGGCAGCGCCGGATCACCGTGAACTACGCACGCAGGCAGCAGGGGCGGCGGGTCTTCCAGGGGCAGACCAGCCACCTGCCGCTGAAGCTGAACATGTCTGGCGTAATTCCGCCGATTTTCGCGTCGAGCATCATCCTGTTTCCGGCAACGCTCGGTGGCTGGTTCAGCCAGTCGGAGGGCATGCGCTGGATGCAGGACATCCTGGCCAAGTTCGCGCCGGGTGAGCCCGTCTACGTGGTCACCTATGCAGTCGCGATCATTTTCTTCTGTTTTTTCTATACGGCGATCGTGTTCAATTCGCGCGACACGGCCGACAACCTGAAGCGCTCCGGTGCCTTTATTCCCGGAATTCGCCCGGGCGAGCACACCGCGCGCTACATCGATCAGATCATGACCCGCCTAACGATGGCCGGGGCGATTTACATCACGCTCGTCTGCCTGCTGCCGGAATTTCTGATCGTTGGCTGGAACGTGCCGTTCTATTTCGGCGGCACTTCACTGCTGATCATCGTCGTCGTCGTGATGGATTTCATGGCGCAGGTTCAGGCCCACATGATGTCGCACCAGTACGAGGGCCTGATGAAAAAGGCCAACCTCAAGGGCCACGGGCCCGGCGGTCTGGTGCGCTGAAATTTTCACTGAGGAAAGACCATGAAAGTCCAGGCTTCCGTAAAGAAGGTCTGCCGAAACTGCAAGATCATCCGGCGCAACGGCGTGGTCCGCGTCATCTGCAAGGATGCGCGGCACAAGCAGCGCCAGGGCTGATTTCCAGCCTTTGGCGGCTTGAGTACAGCGCATCAACCGCGCTAAAATTAACCGTTTACCCTGACCAACATCCCAGAGGCCTTACATGGCGCGTATTGCTGGCATCAACATCCCGGAGCGCAAGCACACTTGGGTGGCGCTGACTGCGATCTATGGGATCGGGCGCACCCGTGCCTATCTGATCTGCGCGGCAGCCGGAATCGAGCCGACCCGCAAGGTCAGCGAGCTTGCAGAGGCTGAGGTGGAGCGCCTGCGTACCGAGGTTGGGCGGTATCCGCTTGAAGGCGATCTGCGCCGCGACGTGTCCATGAACATCAAGCGCCTGATGGATCTCGGCACCTACCGCGGCATGCGCCATCGGCGCGGCCTGCCCGTGCGCGGTCAGCGTACCCGCACAAACGCCCGCACCCGAAAGGGTCCGCGGCGTCCGATCCGTAAGTAATTCCGCGTACCGGCTTCCATAGCCAACTGCATCTGCGAGCCATGGCAAAACAGACTACCCGAACCAAGAAGCGCGTCAAAAAGACGGTGATTGATGCCGTCGCGCACATCAAGGCCTCGTTCAACAACACGATCGTCACGATCACCGATCGCCAGGGCAACGCGCTCTGTTGGGCGACCTCGGGTGGTTCCGGCTTCCGTGGCTCACGCAAGAGCACGCCATATGCGGCCCAGGTCGCGGCAGGCAAGGCGAGTGACGTAGCCAAGGAATACGGGGTGAAGAATCTGGACGTCGAGGTAAAAGGGCCCGGTCCAGGCCGCGATGCCGCCGTGCGCGCACTGCATGCCGCGGGTTTTCGCATCACGAATATTGCGGACGTCACACCGATTCCGCATAACGGCGTGCGTCCGCCCAAGCGTCGGCGCGTGTAGGGGTAGCGGTCATGGCGAAATACATCGGTCCAAAATGCAAACTGAGCCGGCGCGAAGGCACCGACCTCTTTCTTAAGAGCCGGGCGCGGCCGCTTGACAGCAAGTGTCGCCTGGAAAAGGCGCCTGGGCAGCAGGGCGAACGTCGCAAGCGCATTTCGGATTACGGCCTGCAGCTGCGCGAAAAGCAGAAGCTGCGCCGCATCTATGGCGTTCTTGAACGTCAGTTTCGTAACTATTACAAGGAAGCGGCGCGTTCCAAGACGGCTACCGGCGAGGCGCTGCTGCGGCTGCTGGAATGTCGTCTGGACAATGTCGTCTACCGCATGGGTTTCGGCGTGACGCGCGCAGAAGCGCGCCAGCTCGTTTCGCACAAGGCCGTGGAAGTCAACGGCAAGCCCGTAAACGTGCCGTCCTACCAGGTGTCTGCGGGCGACGAGATCACAATCCGCGAAAAATCGCGTGGCCAGTTGCGCATCAAGGACTCGCTCTCCATCGCCGAGCAGATCGGCTTCAGCGAATGGGTTGACGTTGACGCCAAGGTCATGAAGGGCGTGTTTCGCCGTGTGCCGGACCGCATTGATCTGGCGGCCGATATCAACGAGCAGCTCGTCGTCGAGTTGTACTCGAAGTAAAACCAGACCAACGGGGATTACCTATGTCCGGTTCCGTTTCGGAATTTCTGACGCCACGAATGGTTGACGTGCACGCGCTCGGCGAAGGTCGCGCGCGCGTGTCGCTCGAGCCGCTCGAGCGCGGGTTTGGTCACACGCTGGGCAACGCCCTGCGGCGCATCCTGCTGTCCTCGATGCCCGGTTGTGCGATCTGCGAAGTCGACATCGAGGGCGTGTTGCACGAGTACACGGCGATCGAGGGCGTCCAGGAAGACGTCATCGAAATCCTTCTGAACCTCAAGGATATCGCGATCTCGATGCATGCCAAGGACTCCGCGAAACTGCGGATTTCCAAGCAGGGTGCGGGCATCGTGACGGCTGGCGATATCGAAACCGATCATGATGTTGATATCCGCAATCCCGATCACATCATTGCGCATCTGGCCAAAGGTGGCCGGCTGGAGATGACTCTGCATGTGCGGCGCGGCCGCGGCTACGAGCCGGCAACGGCACGTGAATCAGCCGCGGGCGACGATCGTCCGATCGGCCGGTTGCAGCTTGACGCAAGCTTCAGCCCGGTACGCCGGGTTTCCTATAGCGTTGAGGCGGCGCGAGTCGAGCAACGAACAGACTTGGACCGTCTCGTGATGGAGCTGGAGACCAACGGCACGATCGATCCCGACGAGGCGATTCGCCGCGCGGCGACGATTCTGCAACAGCAGCTTTCGGTGTTCGTGGACCTGGAGTCGCAGGATGCGCCGCGCCCGGCCCGTCGTGACGATGCCGTTGATCCGCTTTTGCTGCGTCCGGTCGACGATCTGGAACTCACGGTACGCTCGGCTAACTGCCTGAAGGCCGAGAATATCTTCTATATCGGTGATCTGATCCAGCGCACCGAGGTCGAGTTGTTGAAGACGCCGAACCTCGGCAAGAAGTCGCTGACCGAGATCAAGGACGTGCTGGCACAGCGCGGGCTTTCCCTCGGCATGCGGCTCGAGAACTGGCCGCCGCCGGGGCTCGGCGAGTCCTGATCCATCCCTGACCGAATCGTTCGAAATCGGAGCGAAAAATGCGCCATCGCAAGTCCGGACGCAAACTGAACCGTACGTCCAGCCATCGGCAGGCGATGTTCAAGAATATGGCGGCGTCTCTCGTGCACCACGAGTTGATCCGCACCACACTGCCCAAGGCGAAGGAGCTTCGCCGGGTCGTGGAGCCGTTGATCACCCGCGCCAAGACCGACTCGGTCGCGAATCGGCGGGTCGTGTTCAGTCGTGTTCGCGACAAGGTCGCGACGGCGAAACTGTTCAACGAGCTCGGCCCGCGTTACCGGGACCGCCCGGGTGGTTACGTTCGCATCCTCAAGGGCGGATATCGCACCGACGACGCCGCACCGATGGCCTGGGTTGAATTGGTAGATCGACCGGAAGGCGACGGCGACACTGCCTAAGCGCTCTTGCGTCGCGCTGTGCGAATCAGCGGGCCGACACGCATTGATCTGAGGCCGGGCATTGCCCGGCCTTGTCATTTCAGCGACACCTGATCCACGCCGCGCATGTCGGTCGTCGCGCTGTTTACCGACTTTACCCGGCGTGGCCCGTACGTAGGCCAGATGCACATGGCGATTGCCAGGGTTGCGCCCCATCTGCGGGTGGTCGACCTGCTGCACGATGTGCCGGCTGGTGACACTGAGGCCGGCGCAATCCTGCTCGACGCGGTGGCCGGTTCGGATCGGCTCCCGGTCGGCACGGTCGTGGTCGCAGTGGTGGATCCGGGCGTTGGAACGGACCGTCGTGCACTTGCACTGGAGGTTTCCGGGCGCTGGTACGTCGGTCCGGACAATGGTCTATTGGCGCTCGTCGCGGTGCCGGAGGCCGCGTACTGGTTTGAAGTCGTCTGGCGCCCCGACCGTCTGTCGGCGACGTTTCACGGAAGAGACATTTTCGCGCCCGTCGGCGCGCGGTTGGCGCAGGGCGATCGGCGTGTTTTGCGCGCCCTTTCGGGCGCCGAATGCCCTCCAGCCGCGACACCAGTCGATCGCCACCGGGTCGTCTATCTGGATGGCTTCGGAAATGCCTGGACCGGGCTGCGTGCTTGCGATTTGAACGCCAACTGCTCACTAGCGGTCGGTCGGAACGAACCGATCCCGTTCGCACGCACCTTCGCCGATCGTGCCCCGGGATTGCCATTCTGGTTCGAGAATTCGAGTGGCCTGGTCGAAATCGCTGTCAATCGTGGCTCCGCCGGGGCGCGGTTTGGAATCTCGGTCGGATCGGCTGTCAGAGTGATCGGCTGTGGCGGCAGGGATGCATAGGGCATCGGTTGCCCCCCGTCACAGAATACCCTGCGATCCAGTAGGAATCCTGCGCCGTGGATCGCTGCCACCGCAGCCCGATCTGGCCTCTGGATATGTGCGCAGACTTGCGTGAAATTGACTTGGCCCGCTATCATGGGCGTTCGCTGTTGCGGGGTGGAGCAGTCTGGCAGCTCGTCGGGCTCATAACCCGAAGGTCGCAGGTTCAAATCCTGCCCCCGCTACCAAATATCGGATGCGAAAGCCCCGGAAGCGGGGCTTTCGCATCTCTGGTCCAGTGCTGGGGTCCAGTGCCGGCGCGTGCTGCCCGGGCCTGGGTCTGGATCGGTGTCCGCCGGCGGATGAGAACCGCGCGGCATGAATAGCGATGGGCCTATGGCCCATTTTTTGTTTGCGGAGGCGTGGTTGATACGGGCGTCGGAACGTCTCGCGGGACTGCTCGAACCGGTTGTGACCGGCCTCGGCTACGAATGGGTCGGCGCCGAGCAGGCCGCCCACGGCGGCGGCGGGCTCTTGCGGGTCTATATCGACTCGCCGAACGGTGTGACCGTGGACGACTGTGCGCGCGTGAGCGAACAGGTCTCGGCGGTGCTTGACGTCGAGGACCCGATTGTCGGCGCGTACACGCTCGAGGTGTCGTCACCCGGGCTGGAGCGGCCGTTGTTCGCGCTGAGCGACTTCCATCGCTTCGCGGGACGGCCGGCGCGAGTGGTGCTGAACGAGAAGCTGGATGGACGCAAGCGGTTCAGCGGTGATCTGGTGGGGGTCGATGGCGAACACGTCGTCATTGACTCGGAGCAGGGACAAATTGCGTTGCCGTACGCGCTGATTGAATCGGCGCACCTGACGATCGTTGATGGCGGAGTACGACGCGGATGAGCAAAGAAATTCTGATGGTGGCCGAGGCCGTATCCAACGAGCGCGGCGTGGACAAGGAAGTGATCTTCGAGGCAATTGAGGCGGCCCTCGCGTCGGCGACCATTCGTCGTCACGG
This sequence comes from Chromatiales bacterium, assembly GCA_020445605.1. NCBI lineage: Bacteria > Pseudomonadati > Pseudomonadota > Gammaproteobacteria > Chromatiales > Chromatiales bacterium. Next base: position 16,427 of record JAGRGH010000028.1, on the reverse strand, counting down.
GGACGATATAGACGCGCGCGTTGAGATTGACCGGCACTCGGGCGACTACAAGACCTTCCGCCGCTGGCTGGTCGTGGATCCCGCTGAGCTGGAAGAGCGCGAGCCGACGAACGCCGAGTTGACAATCGAGGCCGCGCATGAACGTGATCCGGCGCTTCAGGTCGGCGACTTCGTGGAAGTGCCGATGGAGTCCGTCGAATTCGGGCGCATCGGTGCGCAGGCCGCTAAACAGGTCATCGTGCAGAAGGTGCGTGAGGCCGAGCGCGCGCGGGTCGTGGAGATGTACACGGATCGGGTTGGCGATCTCATCAGCGGTACCGTCAAGCGTGTCGATCGTGGCAACGTGATTCTGGATCTCGGCGACAGCGCCGAGGCGTTCATTTCCCGCGAAGAGCTGATTCCGCGCGAGTCCGTGCGGGTCGGCGATCGCATGCGCGGTTATCTGCGCGAGGTTCGCCCGGAGCCGCGCGGACCGCAATTGTTCGTCAGCCGTACCGCACCAGAACTACTGATCGAACTCTTCACCCTCGAAGTCCCCGAGATCTCCGAAGGGCTGATCGATGTCATGGGCGCGGCGCGCGACCCGGGCGTGCGCGCCAAGATTGCCGTGCGCGCGAAAACGGTTTCGCGCATCGACCCGATCGGTGCCTGCGTCGGCATGCGCGGATCGCGCGTGCAGAGCGTGTCGAACGAACTTGGCGGTGAACGCGTCGACATCATTCTGTGGCACGAGAATCCAGCGCAGTTTGTGATCAACGCAATGCAGCCGGCCGAAGTGCTGTCGATCGTGGTCGACGAGGATCGTCACAGCATGGACGTCGCGGTTGCCGAGGAGAATCTTTCGCTCGCAATCGGTCGTGGTGGTCAGAACGTGCGACTGGCCAGCCAGCTCACGGGTTGGCAGCTGAACGTCATGGACGAGTCCGCTTTCGCGGAGAAGACCGAGCAGGAGTCGCGCGAACTCATGCAGGCATTCATGACCCAGCTGGATGTCGGAGAAGATGTTGCGACCGTGCTGGTTCAGGAAGGATTCTCAAGCGTTGACGAGATCGCCTACGTGGCGGACGCCGAGCTGACGGCGATCGAGGAATTTGACGAACAGTTGGTCGAGGAACTGCGCAACCGGGCGCGTGATGTGCTGCTGACGCGGGCAATTGCACGCGAGGAGCGCATAGGCGATGCCCAGCCAGCCGACGATCTGCTGCACATGGAAGGCATGGATGAAGAACTTGCATTCGAACTTGCCGCGCGTGGCACCATCACGATGGAAGACCTCGCGGAGCTGTCGGTCGACGAACTGATGGAAATCGACGGCATGGACGAGGAACGCGCCGGTCAGTTGATCATGAAGGCCCGGGAACCCTGGTTCGCGGACCTCGAAAACGGCGACGAAGCGGCGCAGCCGGGCAGCGGTGCCTGAGCTTCGCGGCAAAGCGAACAGCGATCACGTGAGGCGGATATGAGCGAAGTCACGGTACGACAACTGGCTGACGTGGTCGGCATTCCAGTCGACAAGCTGTTGGGCCAGATGGGTGACGCCGGCCTGACGGTGAAGGGGCCGGACGACCTCGTCAGCGACGATCAGAAACTCGTGCTGCTCAACTTCCTGCGCCAGACACACGGTCGACCCGGTGGCCAGGCCAGTGAGCCGCGTGTGGCACGGCGTCGTCGCGAGGTCAGCGAGCTGCAACAGACGGCGGCCAACACCCGTACCCCGCCGCGCACGGCACGCGCACCGCGGGCCACGACCCGGCCGGCACACTCGGTGAGTGTCGAGGTCCGGCGCAAACGCAATATCGTGCGCCCCGACGCCCAGTCCGATGCGGCCGATGACCAGGCGGTGCAGGAAGCGGAGGCCGCCCGTCGCGCACTGGAGGAACAGCGTCTCGAGCGCGAGCAGGTTGAGGCCGCGGAACGTGCGCGGGTCGAACAGCGCCGCCAGGCCGAGGCTGAAGCCGAGGCGGCCGAGCGCGCGCGGCGTGATGAGCAGGAACGCGCTGCGGTCGAACAGGCCGAGCGTGAGCGGGCAGAGGCGGAGGCCGCACGCGCTGTGGCGCCTGCGCCGGCACCGGACGCTGAGCCGAGTACCCCGCGCGTGCGCACCGAGGAAACCCCCAGCCGCGCACCCCGCGCTAGCAAGCCCGCGAAGCCGGCGAAAGGCAAGAAGGGTGGGACTGCCGGCGAGCGTGATACCCGTTACGGTCGAGAAGAACTGCATGTTGCCGACACCTCAACGCTGCGTCGGCGCAAGGGGCAGGCGCGGCGCTCCGTGCGCATACAGCCAGATACCCGCCACGGCTTCGAGCGGCCTACCGAGCCGGTCAAAAGGCATATCGAGGTCCCCGACACCATCACCGTGGGCGATCTCTCCCAGCGCATGTCCATCAAGGCCGGTGATGTCATCAAGGCACTGATGAACATGGGCATCATGGCCACCATCAACCAGACGCTTGACCAGGACACCGCGATCCTGGTGGCCGAGGAACTCGGCCATGCCGCCTCAGCGCAGAGCCAGAAGGATGTCGAGGCCGAGCTGCTCGAAGGTCTGGTCGGCGCCGGCGGCGAGTTGGAGCCGCGTGCGCCGGTCGTGACCGTCATGGGACACGTCGACCACGGCAAGACGTCCCTGCTGGATTACATCCGCCGCACCCGCGTGGCGGCCGGTGAGGCCGGCGGCATTACGCAGCACATTGGTGCCTACCATGTGCAGACTTCGCGTGGTTCGATCACCTTTCTCGACACCCCGGGGCACGCGGCGTTCACCGCAATGCGTGCGCGCGGCGCGAAGGTCACGGACATTGTGATCATCGTCGTGGCAGCGGATGACGGTGTGATGCCACAGACGATCGAGGCCATCCAGCACGCGCGTGCCGCGAAGGTTCCGCTGATCGTTGCCATCAACAAGATGGACAAGGAAGACGCGAACCCCGATCGTGTGCTTCAGGAGCTGTCGCAGCAGGAAGTGGTGCCCGAGGAGTGGGGCGGAGACACACAGATCGTGCGCGTGTCCGCGCACACCGGCGACGGTGTGGATGACCTGCTTGAGGCGATTTCGCTGCAAGCCGAGGTGCTTGAGCTCAAGGCCAACGTGGATGGTCCGGCCAGCGGTGCGGTGATTGAGTCGAGCCTGGATCGTGGCCGCGGGCCGGTCGCGACCGTGCTGGTACAGAGCGGGACGCTGCGTCGCGGCGACACCATTCTGGCGGGCGGCGAATGGGGCCGCGTGCGAGCGATGTTTGACGAGCTCGGTGAATCCATCAAGGAAGCGGGCCCGTCGACGCCGGTCGTTGTGCTTGGTCTGTCGGGCGCGCCGAATGCCGGTGACGAGATGCTCGGCGTCGTCGATGAACGCAAGGCGCGTGAGATCGCAAGTCTGCGCCAGGGCCGCGACCGTGACCTGAAACTCGCGCAGCAGCAGGCGACAAAGCTCGACGACTTCTTCTCGCAAATGGGCGAGGGTGAGTCGAAGACGCTGAACATTCTGCTGAAGACCGACGTGCAGGGCAGTTTCGAGGCATTGCGTGATGCCCTGAACGCCATCTCCGCGGATGACGCCAAGGTCAATGTCGTTGGCGGCGGGGTTGGCGGGATCACGGAATCCGATGCCAACCTTGCGGTTGCGTCAAAAGCCGTTCTGATCGGGTTCAACGTGCGCGCCGACAATGCGGCACGGCGAATCGTCGAGGAAAAGGGCTTGGAACTGCGTTACTACAGCATCATCTATGAGGCGCTCGACGATGTTCGCGCGGCGCTCGCGGGCATGCTTTCGCCGGAGATCCGCGAGGAATTCATCGGTCGTGCCGAGGTCCGCGACGTGTTCCGTTCGCCGAAGTTCGGCGCAGTCGCCGGCTGCATGGTCGTGGAAGGCGCGGTAAAGCGAAACAACCCCATCCGGGTTCTGCGCGACAATATCGTCATCTACGAAGGCGTGCTCGAATCGCTGCGCAGACACAAAGACGATGTCTCCGAGGTCAAGTCCGGCACCGAATGCGGCATTGCGGTGAAGAACTACAACGATGTCCGCGTCGGTGACCAGATCGAGGTGTTCGAGCGTTCCGAGGTCGCGAGGACCCTGTAGAGACCACAACGCGCCGCTGGCTCGTGCCGCCGTTTGGCGCGCTTGCTTGTCCCGTGACGGCGGACTTCCGATGCGGCGGCTTTCTGCAAGGTTTTGCCGTCGCGCGTCGTTCAGCGCTCCGGCAATCCGGGGCGAACTGATCAGAGCTAGAGCTACCCAGGAACCAAATCAGGGCTTGGCGAATCGCGTCAGGCGCTCCCCAGACAGGCCCCGTCATGCCCCGCGAATTCAAGCGTACCGATCGCGTTGGCGCGCAGATGGCGCGTGAGATTGCCCAGATCATCCGGAATGATCTGCGTGATCCCCGCGTTCGTGATGTGACGATTCAGTCGGTCGACGTCAGTCGGGACTTCGCACACGCACGGATATGGATCACTTCGTTGTTGCCGGACGGCGACCTGAAGATCGAGGTCGATGCGCTCAATCACGGCGCGGCATTCGTGCGCAGGGAACTCATGCGGCGCATGCGCTTGCGCCACGTGCCGGAACTGCACTTCTCCTACGATGCATCGGTCGAGCGCGCTGAGCAACTCGACGCGCTGATCGATGCCGCGCGTGCGCGTGATATTGACGGCGCCGGCCACGATCCCGAGCCCGGCACGTCATGAGTCGACGCCGCGCCAGCGGTCGCCCCGTCAATGGCATCCTGCTGTTCGACAAGCCAATCGGTCGCTCCTCGAATTCCGCCCTGCAACAGGTCAAGCGGATCTATTCCGCGCGCAAGGCAGGTCACACCGGATCGCTGGATCCGCTAGCCAGCGGCCTGCTGCCCGTGTGCTTTGGCGCCGCGACGAAACTGTCGGCCTATCTGCTCGACGCCGACAAGGGCTACCGCATGCGAGCGCGTCTCGGGGTTTCGACCACCACCGGGGACGCGGAGGGCGACGTGACCGCGACCTGCGATGCATCCGCAATCACGCGCGAAGCGCTGCTGGCTGCCATGGATCGGTTCACTGGGACAATCAATCAGACGCCGCCGATGTATTCGGCCATCCGGCACCAGGGCAGGCGTCTGTACGCGCTGGCACGCGAAGGCGTGCAAGTCGAGCGCGCGCCGCGCGCGGTGACGATTCACAGCCTGACGTTGCTGGGCTTCGAAGACACGGAGTTCGAACTCGAGGTGCTGTGCTCGAAGGGCACCTATGTGCGCACGCTGGCCGAGGATATTGGCGCGGCGCTCGGCGTCGGTGCACACGTTACCGCCTTGCGCCGCACGGTCGTCGGACCGTTCCGCGACGATGCCCTGTGGACGCTGGAAGCGCTGGAAGATCTTCGCGCCAATGATCCTGCGCGGCTCGACGAGATCCTGCTGCCCATGGACACGGCACTCGGACACCTGCCCGAAGTTCGTCTGGACAGCGCCAGCAGCTTCTATCTGCGACAAGGGCAGCCGGTGCTCGTCGCGCATGCACCGACTGCGGGCCTCCTGCGTGTCTATGACTCCGAGGGTGATTTGCTGGCGGTCGGCGAGATCGACGAGGCGGGCATGGTCGCCCCCAAACGCCTGCTGAAGACCGGCGGTTGACCGGGCGGCATCGTGCCCTGAGGCAGTAGGCGCCGTCCGTGCGCGCCGTTCCGGGCAGAAGGTGGCCCAGAATTGAATCCAGAGGTTGATCGGCTTCCATTTGCCCCTTGGGGTTCCGTACAATTACCGGTTTACATAAACCCGGTTGGCGCCAATTCCGGCGTTGACCCGCGTACCCGGAACAGGGCAGAGCAATGGTTGTGATTCGTTTGTCGCGTGGCGGTGCCAAAAAGCGCCCCTTCTACCACATGGTCGTCGCGGACCGGCGGTCCGGTCGGGACGGTCGTTCGATCGAGCAGATCGGTTTCTTCAACCCGATTGCCACGGGTAATGAAGAGCGTCTGCGGGTCGACCTGGCCCGTGTGGACTACTGGATCGGGCAGGGCGCGCAACCGTCGCTGCGCGCGAGCGAACTGATTGCGGCGCAGCGCAAGGTTGCCGCGGCCGCCTGATCCAGACGTCCGGCGCGCGGAAGCGATCGCGCCCGGGGAGTTGCCGCACGACCTCGTCGAGGTCGGTGGAATCGTCGGCGCCCACGGCGTGCGCGGCGCGCTGCGGGTCAAGAGCCTCACCGACGATCCGGCCGCGATCCTGGGCTATCGTCCCTGGTATCTCGAAAGGCGGGGCAAGTGGATGCTCGTAACTTCGGGTGGGGGCCGCTCGGATGCGCGCGGGCTGATCGCCCGGCTTGCCGGAGTCGACGACCGCGATGCCGCGCAGAGCCTGGCGGGTTACGCGGTATACGTGCGGCGCGAGACATTTCCGCAGCTGCGGCGCGGCGAGGCGTACTGGGCGGACCTGCTGGGCATGCAGGTGGTGACGCTGGACGGCGCCGAGTTGGGCATCGTCGAGGGTCGGCTGGATACCGCAGCGCATGATGTGATGATTGTGCGCGGTGACCGGGAACGGCTCATTCCGTTCGTGCGCGAACGGTTTGTCCGCGAGATCGATGCCGATGCGCGACGGATTGTGGTCGACTGGCATGTCGACGACTGACGGCCGTGCGCTTTGATGTCGTGACCCTGTTTCCGCAGGCGCTCGAGGCGGCCTTCGGAATCGGGGTGCTGGGACGAGCGGTCACGGCGGGACGCATCACGGTGCGCTACTGGAATCCGCGCGATTACACGCGCGATGTCCACCGGACGGTGGACGACCGGCCCTATGGCGGTGGTCCGGGCATGGTCATGACGATCGGTCCGCTGCGCGCGGCGATCGACGCGGCCCGGGAGGCCAGTCCCGCGGCGCGGGTGCTGCTCCTGAGCCCGCAGGGCCGGCGCTTCGATCAGGCAGCGGCGGCCCGGTTGGCCGCGACCGGCGCGGCGATAGTCGTGTGCGCGCGCTACGAAGGCGTGGACGAACGGCTGGTACAGGATTCGATCGACGAGGAGTGGTCGATTGGTGATTACGTGCTGTCGGGTGGTGAGCCCGCGGCCTGGGTGCTGGTCGACGGCATCGCGCGACTGGTCCCAGGGGTCCTGGGGCATGCCGATTCGGCGAACGAGGATTCGTTCGCGACCGGGCTGCTGGACCACCCGCATTACACGCGGGCTGACGAGGGCGCTTCGCCGGCGCCAGCAGTGCTGGCCAGCGGAGACCATGAGCGTGTGCGGCGCTGGCGGCTGGGTGCCGCGCTGGCGCGTACCTGGGAGCGGCGGCCGGATCTGCTTGCACGCGCCCGGCTCGATCATGAGCAGCGCGAGCTGTTGAGAGAATATATCGCCGCGCGGTCCACGGGCGGCGACAAGACTGGTTGAACTTTGAGAGTCAAGCGGAGCGCTACCATGGCGAACCTGATCGAACAAATCGAGACCGAACAGTTGCGGACCGACCTGCCGGATTTTCGTCCCGGCGATACCGTGGTTGTTCAGGTCAAGGTCAAGGACGGCGAGCGCGAGCGCTTGCAGGCGTTTGAGGGCGCCGTGATTGCGCGCAGCAACCGCGGAGTCAACTCCTCGTTCACCGTGCGCAAGATGTCGCATGGCGAGGGTGTGGAGCGCGTGTTCCAGACCCACAGCCCGCTGATCGCCTCCGTGAAGGTGCTGCGGCGTGGCGATGTCCGTCGTGCGAAGCTCTACTTCCTGCGCGGACGCACCGGCAAGGCCGCGCGTATTCGCGAGAAGGTCTGAGCCCGCGATCGACTCCGTCTCGGCGGGCTACAGCACCAGCGCGCAATTCACCAGGCGTCGATGGCCTGACCCAAACCGGGTGAAATACCGCGGGCGCCTACGGCGCTCGTTGCGGGCGGACCGAGACGCACCAACTGCTGAGCGCGCGTTTCCGCCTGCATCGGCTTGCGCCCGAGCTGGCGTTGCGCCGTGATTTCCCGCACCGGCAGAATGGCTCCACAAGCATGCGGCCCGGCCTGGCCGTGGTGGCCGGGGCGGTTCGCGAACACTGGCCGGAGCCTCGCCATGACTACCTCCCCGCATTTTGACGGCGTTTTCGAATCACCGATCGGTTGGATCGGGCTGCGGCTGGACGCTGCCGGACGGCTCGCGGAGCTCGACTTTCTGGATGCCGGTCGGCTCCAGCGCACTCGCGTCTGCGGGCAGGCTGACCCCATCGTGGATCTTCTGAGTCGTTACTTTGAAGATCCTTTGCAACCTCTTGATCACATAGAACTTTCTCCGCAGGGAACGGCCTTTCAGCAGAGCGCCTGGCGGGCGATGCGCGCGCTGGGCGCCGGCGAGGTGCGCACCTACGGCGGTCTGGCCGCTTCGATCGGCACCGGCCCGCGTGCACTGGCCGGTGCATGTCGCGCAAATCCCGTTCCGCTCGTGACCCCGTGCCACCGGGTCGTCGCCGCGCGCGGACTGGGCGGTTATTGCGGCGTAACCCGTGGTGCGGGGCTCGCACGCAAGCGCTGGCTGCTGCGGCACGAGGGCGTTGCGCTGGCCGCCTGATCGGTAGCCGGCGCGGGACGCACGATCGCAATCTTGCCGGCCGCCGACGTAATTCCGCCAAGCGTGGATCGCGCCGACCTGGACGTCGTCGACGGATTTCTAGATCGCCTGGCCGTCGAACGCGGGCTGAGCCGCGCAACGCTTTCCTCGTACCGCTCGGACCTCGTGCAACTGCTGCGCTGGCTGGCGGGCCACGACCGGTCGCTCCTCGCCGCCACGCCGGCGGACCTGCTCGGGTGGCTCGGCGCTGGGCGCGGCGTTGGAGCGCGAACGCTGGCGCGCCGCGCGTCCAGCCTCCGGGCGTTCTACCAGCAGGCCTACCGCGACGGACGCATCGGCGCGGATCCAACTCTGGCCCTGCCATCGCCGCGACTGCCACGCGCGCTGCCGAAATCGCTGGGCGAATCGGCGGTCGAGGCGTTGCTCGGCGCACCGGATATCACCGACCCGCTCGGCCAACGCGACCGCGCGATGCTCGAGGTGCTGTATGCGACCGGGGTTCGCGTCTCGGAACTGGTCTCGCTGCGGGTCGATCAGCTCAATGTTCGCGGCGGTCTGCTGCGGGTCACCGGCAAGGGCAGCAAGGAGCGCATCGTGCCGGTCGGCGAGGTGGCGCTGGATGTCCTGACCGAATACCTGCGCGACGCCCGCGGGCCGATCCTGGCCGGGCGCAGCAGTTCCGTGCTGTTTCCCAGCCGCCGCGGTCAGGCGATGACGCGACAGGCCTTCTGGTTGCGCCTGAGTGGCTATGTCCGCGCCGCAGGCATTGACCAGCCCGTGTCACCGCACACCCTGCGCCACGCGTTCGCCACGCACCTGGTCAATCATGGTGCCGATCTGCGTGTGGTGCAGATGCTGCTCGGACACAGCGATCTGTCGACCACGCAGATCTACACCCACGTCGCGCGCGAGCGGCTCAAGCGTCTGCACTCCGAACACCATCCGCGTGGCTGACGGCCAGGCGCTACAATGCTGAACTTTCGCTCAACCGGCGGTTCGAATCCCGCATCCGTCCACCGCGGCCGACACGCCGCAGCACAGAGGCCAAGACCGTTTCATGACTAACCCGATTTCCATGCCGCGGCACCTGGTGTTCGCGCTAGCAGCATCCGCCTTCGCAACGGTCGCCATTGCGGCCGAACCCGGCGACACCATCCGCAAGGCCATCGAGAAGATCGCACCGTCGCTGGCTGTGGAGTCTGTGACCGCCTCGCCGATCAACGGCGTGAGTGAGGTCGTGTTCGGCTCGAAGGTCGTCTACATCACCGACGACGCGAAGTACATGCTGCAGGGCAAGCTGGTTGACCTTTCGACCCGCGAAGACCTGACCGAGCGTACCGAACGCGGGTTGCGTGCAAGGGAGCTCGCGGCGGTGAAACCGACCGATGCGATCACCTTTTCGCCGGAGAACCCCAAGCACACCATCACCGTGTTCACGGACATCGATTGCGGCTACTGTCGCAAGCTGCACGCGGAGATTAAGGACTACCTGGCTGAAGGAATCGCGGTGCGGTATCTGGCGTTCCCGCGCGCGGGGATCGATTCGGAGTCGTACAACAAGGCCGTTTCGGTTTGGTGCGCGGACGATCGCAAGGCTGCGATGACCAATGCGAAGGCCGGCTCCGAACCCGCGGCGCTCAAATGCGACAATCCGGTGGCGGCCCAATATGACCTCGGCGTCAAGATCGGTGTGACCGGCACCCCGGCGATCGTGACAACCGACGGAACGATGCTCCCGGGCTACATTCCGGCCAAGCGTCTCAGCGGATACCTCCAGCAGATCGGCGGCTAGTGGGCGCGGACAGCTGGCACGCTGGAGAAATCAGATTGTCGACAGCGTGTCAGGCGGTGCTTTGCTGTGAGACGGATCGCCGTCGCTCGATCATTCGCAGCGACGGGCGATGCTTCGGGCGGATCGCGACAACGCGTGGCGCGGCACTGAGCTGACGGCGCAGCCGGTCTGCCTCGTGCGCCACCGCGAGGGCGGAAACCGGGCGCTCGACCGCGGATTTCGCGAGCAGTCGATCGATCAGTGGTTGTGCGAAATCGGCGCGGCGTGGCAGCTTCGGGATCGGTGCTTCACGGTGCAGTTCGGCGAGTGACTCGGCGTTCGCACAGCTGAATGGCCGGTAACCGGCCAACATCTCGAATAGCACGACGCCGAGGCTGTACAGGTCGCTGCGCCCGTCGACCGGTTCGCCGGCGGCCTGCTCGGGGCTCATGTAGTGCGGACTGCCGGCCACTTCGGCACCCCATGCGTATTCAATGCGCGTCGCCGAGCCGAAATCGGTGATGACCGGCTCGCGCCCCTTGAACAGGATGTTGTCGGGCTTCAGGTCGCGATGCACGATCCCGCGACCGTGCAGGTGCGACAGCGCCAGCGCCAGCTTGCGGACGATCCGCAGCGTCTTGTGGCGCGACAGCCCGGACGTGATGCGGTCGCTGAGGGTGCCGCCGTCGATGTGCTCGATGGCGATTGCATGGCGTTTCGCGCCGAAGATCAGATCATGGACCTGCACCACGCCGGGGTGCGAGAGTTCCGCAAGAATTTGCGCCTCGAGCACGAAACGCTCGACATCGGCGGCTTCCAAGCTCTCGACTTCGTCAAGCACCTTTAACGCCACGCCTCGACCCAGCGTCGCCTGGGTCGCCTTGAACACGCGCGCGTGGCTGCCGGCGCCGATTTCCTCATGGACGATATAGCCAGGAATATCAATCATTGCCGCCAACGCGCACTTGCACTATCGTGCCTGCTTTAGAAAAAAGGTCGCCCGAAGCGTAGTCACAAGCGATTGCGCCAGATGTGACCCGATGCACAAAATCTGGGTTGGAGGCTCAATCTGTGACGGCGATCGCATCCGGTCACGGCGAAAACGCTACATTCAAGGCCGTGGCGCGAAGCTGGATCGGCTCCGTTCGGGCCGCAAACGAAGACAGCGTCGCGCTCGCCCCGGGCGGTCAGCTGCTGCTGCTCGCCGACGGCATGGGCGGACACGTCGGTGGCGCGCTGGCCAGCCAACTGGCCGTGGCCGCGGCCGCCTCGGCGATTCTAGAGCTCGGACTCGGTGCGGATGCCGACGACAGCGACTGGCTCGACATGACGCTGCGGGCCGGGTTTGTCGCGGCAAACGTTGCGGTGCGCGAGCGCTCGACGGAGGACCCGGCGCTGGTGCACATGGGCACGACCCTTGTCGCGATGGTCCGGATGGGGAATCAGGTTGGCATCGGCAGCATCGGTGACTCGCGCGTCTACGGCGTCGCCCCGACCGGGCTCCATCAGCTGACCCGCGATCACACGCTGGTCCAGGCGCTGATCGACGAGGGCATGTTCCGCGACGTGGAAGAGGCGAATCTGGCCGGCATCACCTCGAACGTACTGATGCGGGCGATCGGCCCGGATGAGCAGATCGAGCCGGAAGTATTCGTGGCACCGCTTGCGGGATATGCACGCTATCTGATGTGCTCGGACGGCTTGTACGGGGCGTTGAACGAGAAGCTCATCGCCGCGGCATTGGCGGAGGACGACGACCTGGAGCGCGCGGCCGACCGGCTGTTGACGCGGGTTCAGGCGGTTGGCGCCGACGACAACGTGAGCTTCATTCTCGTTGAACCGGCGACGGTCACGGAATGATGAACGACCGGCACGCGAAGCCGTCAGCGTTTACGTTTTTGCGTCGGCGAGTCGAAACGAACGCGACAAGACGTGCGTCCGTACAATCTGGCTTTTGCGGCTCGCGCAATCCGGGACCGATCCAGCAGGGCTTACCCAATATTCGATGAAGGAGGGCGCGGCACGCAGGGCCGCGGCAGACTGCAATGAACGAGCTTGAACCCACTGAAACGCTGGCCGTTACGCTCAATGGCAAGACCGTCCGCGACATCACGCTGGACGCGAAGCACACGGTCATCGGCCGCGATCCGACCTGCGATCTTCAGCTGGATCATCCGTCGGTCAGCCGGCGTCACGCGCGAGTCACCCGCGTGCTCAGCGATTTTTATCTGGAAGACCTGGATAGCACCAACGGCACGCTGCTCAATCGGCGCCGCATCACAAAACACGTGCTGCGCCCGGCGGACAAGATCCTGATCGGCGAGTACGAACTGGAGTTTCGCTCGCGCGAGCCCGCGCCCGACCTCGACAAGACCGTCGTCATGCGACCCGCTGCCGCAGCTCCGGCTGCGGCGGTGCCGGGCGCCGCCAAAAGTGCCGCACCGCAGGCGAGCCAGCCGGCCAGTGTCCGCATGCTCAATGGCCCGGACGCCGGCAAGACCGAAATGATCTCCCGTGCCATGTTGTCGCTGGGGCGTGCCGGGCAGGGCATCGCGATCATCACCCGGCGCGGCGACGGTTACTATCTGCTGCACGTCGGCGGCGAGGTCTTTCCGGCGGTCAATGATCAGCCGATTGGTCGTACCGGGGTACGGCTGACCGATGCCGACATCATCTCGGTCGGCGAACTGCGCTATGCGTTTTCGCTGCCCGAGGGCAAGGAACCGTAGCCTGGCTGTTCTGATCTGCCGCTGAGTCTGGTGCGGGCCGCTCTTCGACCCGCTAGCGCTCCAGATACTGCATCTTCTCCTTGACCTTGGCCCAGTCCTCGGCGTCGTCCGGCGCCGGCTTCACGCTGCTGATGACCGGCCAGTCGCGCGCCAGTTCTGCGTTCAGCTCGAGAAAGTGCGCCATTTCCGCTGGCAGGTCATCTTCGCTGTAGATCGCTTCGACCGGGCACTCGGGTTCACAAAGCGTGCAGTCGATGCATTCATCGGGATCGATTGCGAGGAAATTCGGCCCCTCGTGGAAACAGTCCACCGGGCAGACGTCCACGCAGTCGGTGTACTTGCATCGGATGCATGCCTCGGTGACGACATAGGTCATGGCGCGTGCCTTTATTCCGAATCGAGCAGGGAGCGCAGATGATACATCGCATCCAGCGCCTCGCGCGGGCTGAGCCGGTCGGGGTCGAATCCGGCCAGGGCGGTGCGCAGTCGGTCGGGCGGTGCCGGTGCCGGTGCGTTGTCGAACAATGCCAGCTGACCGCCGTCGGCGGCCGTGCGCACGGCGTCGCGTTCGAGCTGCGCCAGACGTTTTCGGGCGGCCTGGATCACCGCGCGCGGCACGCCGGCGAGTGCCGCGACCGCCAGACCGTAGCTCTGGCTTGCCGGACCGTCTTCCACGGCGTACAGAAACACCACGCCATCGCCGTGTTCCGCCGCGCCAAGGTGCACGTTCGCCGCCCGGGGGTCGAGTTGGGGCAGTGCCGTCAGCTCGAAATAATGGGTCGCAAACAGGGTCAGCGCGCCGATGTCGCCGACCAGTCGTTCAGCGCAGGCCCAGGCGAGCGCCAGTCCGTCAAAGGTACTCGTCCCCCGACCGATCTCGTCCATGAGCACCAGGCTCTCGGCGGTGGCCTGGTGCAGGATCGTGGCGGTTTCGGTCATCTCGACCATGAAGGTGGAACGGCCGCTGGCCAGGTCGTCCGCCGCGCCGATCCGGGTGAAAATGCGATCGATCGGGCCGATCTCGGCATGGTTCGCGGGCACGAAGCTGCCGGCTGACGCAAGGATCACGATCAGCGCCGTCTGGCGCATGTAAGTGGATTTGCCACCCATGTTCGGACCGGTGATCACGAGTAGCCGACGTTCCTCGTGCAGGTCCAGATCGTTGGCGATGAACGGGTGATCCGACAGCGTCTCGACCACCGGATGCCGCCCACCGTCGATGCGTATGCCGCGCTCCGCGCGCAGGCGCGGGCGCACCCAGCTGCGTTCGCGTGCGACCTTGGCCAGAGCGCACAGCGAATCGACCCGGGCAAGCGCGTCCACGACGCCGGTCAGGGGCTCGAGCGACGCGCGCAGCGAGTCGAGCAGGTCGGTGTAGATCGCACGCTCGCGTGCGGCGGCGCGTTCCTTCGCGCCGCTGAGGCGGTCCTCGATCCGCCGCAGCTCGGTCGTCGAGTAGCGCTCGGCATTTTTCAGGGTCTGGCGGCGTTCGAAATGCGGCGGGGCGCGCTCGGCCTGGCTGCGTGGCAGTTCGATCAGGTAGCCATGCACACGCTGGAACCGCACGCGCAGCTGCGCAATCCCGCTGGCTTCGCGCTCACGCGCCTCGTAGGCAAGCAGCACGCCGTCGGCATCCTCGGCCAGTGCGCGCAGTTCGTCCAGCTCGGCATCGAAGCCGCCGGCGATCGCTGCGGCCTCGCCGAGTCGCGGTGGCGCGGGATCGGCGAGCGCAGCGCGCAGCCGGGACGCGAGCTGCGGATCGATTGCCAACGGACCGGCCAGCTGACCCAGAACCGCGTTCGCGTGGCGCTCAAGCGTTTCGGCGACCTCGGGCAGTTTTTCGAGCAGGTTCAGCAAGGCCATCAGATCGCGCGGACTCGCGCTTGCCAGCCCGATGCGCGCGAGTACCCGTTCGGTGTCACCGCCGCCACGCAGCAGCGCCAGGACGGCGGCGTCGGCGTGGGTGTCGGCCAGCGCCTCGACGGCATCGTGGCGGGCGCCGACGCGCGCGCGATCGCGCAGCGGCCGTGCGAGCCAGCGCCGCAGTCGTCGCGTGCCCATTGGGGTGGCGCAACGATTCAGTACGCCGAACAGGCTGGCGGCGACCTCGCCGTTCTGGTCCTCGGTGATCTCCAGGTTGCGCCGCGCGATCGGATCGAGCGTGATCGCATCGTCGGTACGCAGCAGCTGCAGCCGGTCGACATGCGCAAGCTCGTGACACTGGGTTTCGTGCAGGTACGCGAGCAGGGCACCGGCGGCGATGCTCGCCAGCGGCGCATCGCCCAGTTCGAACGCGTCGAAACGCCGGGTACCGAACTGCCGCCCCAGCTGCTCGGTGGCGACTGCGGCGGTGAAGTTCCATTCAGGGCGTCGGGTCAGCCCCGGCCACGACGTGAGGTCGGCCGGCAGCCCGGTGTGGTCCGGGACCAGCAGTTCGGCGGGCTGGATCCGCGCGAGTTCGGCGAGCAGTGCGGACGCGCTCGCGAGCTCGGCAAGCTCGACGGCTCCACGCGCAAGTTCGCAGCTCGCCAGTCCGTAGCGACCGGATTTCAGATCCGCGGCGACGGCGACCAGCACGCTGTCGCGGTCGCGCGAGAGCAGGGCGTCGTCGGTCGCCGTGCCGGGGGTGACGATGCGCACGACCTTGCGTTCGACCGGCCCCTTGCTCGTGCGCGGGTCGCCGATCTGCTCGCAGATTGCGACGGACTCGCCGAGCCTGACCAGCCGCGCGAGGTAGGTGTCCAGGGCATGCACCGGAACGCCGGCCATCGGGATCGGCGCGCCGGCCGACTGTCCGCGCTGGGTCAGGGTAATGTCGAGCAGGTCCGCCGCGCGTCGCGCGTCGTCATAGAAAAGCTCGTAGAAATCGCCCATGCGATAGAGCACCAGCCGCGCGGGGTGCTGTGCCTTGATCGCCAGGTACTGGTGCATCATTGGCGTATGCTGCACATTTTTTTGTAATGAACTCATGCCGTTATTCAACGCTACTTATTGATTCATAATAATTTATTGTTTTTCCATCGTCTCTTAAAGTCTCATTGAGTCTCACGAAATATCATCCAATCTCACGAAAAAGTGTAACTTGAAGTGTAACTTTTGCTGGTGTAACTTTTGTTGAAATTCAAAAGTTACACTTTTTTCCCTTGCCGCGGACAAGCTGACATCAACTCAAGAGGATGCCAATGGCAACAGCACAGAGTACCAAACCTCTATCTTCCAGGACAGTGGAGACGATGAAGCCGGGAGATAAGATTAAGGCCGACACGGGAGAAAATATTGGGTTGCGAGTTAAATGCGGGGCTACCGGAGTAAAGACATTTTTCTATCGCTATACCAGCCCGATCACCTCAAAGCTCGTTCAGGTGAAAATCGGCAACTTCCCGGAGACCTCCCTGGCCGAAGCGAGATTGAAGCTCCAGGA